>CAYPSP010000049.1:0-7787 GCA_964413335.1 uncultured Dehalococcoidales bacterium | reverse complement strand
GTGCAAAGGGAAGTAAATATTGGGATGTGGATGGTAATGAATACATAGATTTTAATATGTCTTTTGGGGCCTTATTGGCAGGGCATGCACATCCTTTATTAGTCAAGGCGGCTGAAGAACAACTACCAAAGGGAACATTGTATTGTGCCCCCACAGACCTGTCGGCAACCTGTGCTGAAGAGGTTAAGAAACGCTTTCCTGTTGACCTTATTAGATTCACAAATAGCGGAACAGAATCAACAATGCATGCTCTAAGAGTGGCCAGAGCTTATACTGGAAAAGAGAAAGTTATAAAGCTAGAAGGCTGTTACCATGGAATGCATGATTATCTGCTGCAAAGTGTAGGTCCTGACCTAGGTGAAACTGGTCCTGAAAGTTGTCCTACAACAGTGCCACAATCTAGTGGAATTCCTGTAGGAGTTACAGAGTTAACAATAGTCGTTCCTTTCAACAATATAGATGCAATGAGAGATGCTCTGGAGAGGAATAAAGGGGAAGTAGCTGCAGTGATATTAGAACCAGTAATGATGAATGCTACCTTAATTCTTCCTAAGGATGGTTATTTAGAAAAGTTGCGTGCACTTACCGAAGAATACAACGTAGTGCTGATTTTTGATGAGGTAAAGACAGGGTTCAAGGTAGCCTACGGTGGAGCAAGTGAATATTATCATATAAAGCCAGATTTAATTACACTGGGTAAATGCATTGGTAGTGGTTTTTCTTTAGCCGCATTTGGGGGCAAAGAGGAAATCATGGGGCATGTAAAAGCAGGGGATGTGGCTCAGGGAGGGACATACAATGCCAATCCACTTGCTATACGAGCAAGCATAACCACTTTGAGAGAAGTTCTAACCAGGGAAAATCTTGATTATGCTACCAAACTTGAGGACAAATTAGCAGACGGTATCAGGAAGATAATGAAGGACAATGGCATTCCTGGTTATGTTAATAGCATAGGACCCTGTGGAATGATTTTTTTTACAGAACATAAGATTTATGATTACAGAAGCTTTATAAAATACTACAATATCAATAGATTCACAAGATTCTGGTTTGGGTTGGTAAATAATGGAATATGGATTGCACCTCATATAGATGAACATTGGACCATTTCTGTTCAGCATACCGAAGAAGATATTGAAAAGTTTTTAGAAGTTTCCCGAAGAATTGCTCCTGATTTAAAGTAATAAATTTTGTCGGAAGTCTTATCTATTATGCAATAACTTCCATATTTGATATTTTAGGGATTGTATCCTATATATTGAAAGGGAAAGTTAATATTTTGAAAGGTATAAATAACTGGGGGTAAGGAAGTGCTTTAATGAAAATCTTACTTGTTGGAACAGGCGGTGTAGGTGAGGTAATTGCATTAATTGCGGAACGTCGTGATCCTGATGCAAAATGGATGAAAAAAATGGTTTTAGCGGATTATAATTTTGAAAGAGCTAAAGAAGTAGCTGCAAAGACTGGTGATGAAGAAAGATTCCCAGCAGAAAAGGTTGATGCAAGCAAGAGAGGAGAAATTATTACTCTTGCAAAAAAGTATGATGTTGACCTTATAATGAATGCATGCGATCCTTCCTTTAATGTCCAGATTTTCGAAGCCGCATATGAATATGGTTGTAATTATATGGATATGGCAATGACTTTATCAGAAAAACACCCAGAAAACCCATATAATAAATGTTATATTAAATTAGGAGATTACCAATTTAAACAAGCAGATAAGTGGAAAAATAAAGGTATTTTAGCTCTTCTTGGCATGGGTGTTGAACCGGGAATGTCCGATGTTTTTGCCCGTTATGCGGAAAAACACTTCTTCGATGAAATTGAAGAAATCGGACCTAGAGATGGAAATAATCTTATAATTGAAGGTTATGATATTGCTTTCGGATTTTCTATATGGACTAGTATTGAAGAATGCCTGAATCCTCCAGTTGTTTGGGAAAAAGATAGAGGATGGTATACTACAAAACCTTTCTCTGGTGCTGAAGTATTCCATTTGCCTGAAGGAATTGGGGATGTTGAGATGTTTAATGTAGAGCATGAAGAAGTTCTATTGATACCGAGATATATTGATAAAGGACTAAAAAAAGTAACATTTAAATATGGTATTGGTAATGATTTTATTCAGATGCTTAAATATCTGCAGGCATTAAATTTAGATAAAAAGGAAAAAATTGTTAAGATAGGAGATATGAAAATTGCTCCAAGGGACTTTGTAGCTAAGGTTGCTCCAAACCCGGCAAAAATTGGTAGCCTAATGCATGGTAAAACTGCTGCTGGGACATGGGTTAAAGGCAAAAAAGATGGTTTAGAGCGTCAAATTTACCTTTATCAAATTGCTGACAATGATGAGTGTATGGATAGATTAGGTTGTCAGGCAGTCGTAGCTCAAACTGGATTTAATCCTGTAATTGCTATGGAGCTTTTAGATAAAGGAATCTGGAGGGGCAAAGGCGTTCAAGGCCCTGAAGTATTTAACCCAGATCCTTTTATAAATCTAATGGAAGTATACGAATTTCCTGGTGGAATGATGGAGATGGAATCTGAGTATTTAAAGAAAATGCAAAAAGATCAGTTTCTGTTAACTTAAAGTGACAAAAAAGTGGAAAAATATAAAAAATGTGTTAATTATTGGCGCTGGAGCTCAGGGAAATGTAATAAGTGGAGTACTTTCAAAAGCTGACGATGTCTCAAAGATTGTACTCTCTGACATTAATCTGGAAAGAGTAAAAGAAATTGCAGAAATGAATAAAAGTGATAAAATAAAGGTGAGGCGAATTGATGCCACTAATGTTAATGAAATGGAAAATTTTATGAAAGATGAGAAATTCGACCTTGTTGTAAATGCTACCCTCCCAGAATTTAATCGGCAGATCATTCAGGCATCTTACAGGGCCAAAATAAACTATATTGATATGGCATCTGCAGAGATCTATCCTCAAAAAGATATTCCAATTGAGCAATTAGAATATAATAAAGAATGGAAAGATGCTGGCCTTAAAGCTTTAATAGGTGGAGGCGGTGACCCTGGATTATCAAATATTATGGCTTAAGGAGGCAATAGATGAATTGTAAAAGATATTTATCATAGAATGTTAAGTTCAGGGAAGTATTATTGCAAGAAGAATCAATAAAATAGGAATTATCTAAAATTTTCGCTAAATTTTATAGAAAAGGAGAAACAACGTGAAAAAAGTATTAATAATAGGAGCAGGTGCGCAGGGAGCCGTAATAAGCTGGGTGCTCTCGAGAACTGACGATGTCGATGAAATTGTTTTGGGTGATATTGACCCCAGTAGAATGAGTGAAATTGTAGAAATGAACAAGAGCAAGAAACTAAAAACAGGGAAGATAGATGCCAGTAATACAAATAGCATGATGGCATTTATGAAAGATGGGGAGTTTGACCTGGTAGTAAACGCGACTTTACCCGCTTTTAATGACCGCATAATGGAAGCCTGTTATGGGGCGAGAGTAAATTACCTGGATATGGCAGGTAACGGATCCTTCCCCGGAGGAAACAAAGATATCCCAACAGACCAGCTGCAATATGCTAAGAAGTGGGAGGATGCTTCTATTAAAGCGTTAATTTTAGCTGGTGGGGATTCTGGCACTACCGACATAATGGCTAAGGAAGCTGCAGATGAACTGGATGAAATCGATAGCATAAGGATAAAAGATTATGCTATAACCGAATCTGAAAAACCGGTCGTTTTATGGCAGCCACAGACTTACCTGGAAGACCTTAGCTCAAATGCTGTGGTATGGGATAATGGGTACAAAGAGATGGCTCCATTCACAGGGGAAGAGGAATACGATTTTCCCATGCCTATAGGTGCTAAAGGAAAAGTCTATTACCATTCTCATGAGGAACCATTAACAATCCCGAAGTTTGTTGGTAAACCAGTAAAATATGTAGATTTTAAGATGGGCGAGCCTGCAAGCATGCTGTGGAAGTCGATTATAGACCTCAAATTGATGAGCGAAGAACCAATTGAAGTTGATGGTAAGAAAATAGCTCCGAGCAAGGTTTTCTTAAAATTGCTACCTCCTACGCCCAAGGCGAAGGAACTGGTAGAGATGATAAAGAATGGGGAGCTTATGAGCAGGCTGATACTCACGGTTGATGTTTACGGCAAAAAGGCAGGCAAGGATTTGCATTACCAGTTATGGTCAGAAGGACCAAGTGCTACAGCAGCCTGTGAAAGAATTCCCGGTGCAAGTGATATATCTTATGCTACCGCAGTTTCAGCAGCTCAGTTTTCGATAATGATGTTAAGAGAACAAGTGAATCATAGAGGAGTATTCCCTCCAGAGGTATTTAATAAAGAAGAAAGAGGAATATACTTCAAGATAATGAATGAGTGGGGTATAAAGATACATAAGAAAGTAGAAGAAGTATTAAATTAAACGTTGGTAAAAATTTATCAAGAGGGGAGGTGGGAAGACTTTAAAAAACAAAAAATTTAAGATAAGACAAGGAGAAAATTGGGAAGACTTTAAAAAACAAAAAATTTAAGATAAGACAAGGAGAAAATCATGAGTAAAATAAGAAAATTAGCAACTTTAACTGGAACAATAATGTTACTGCTAAGTCTGCTTGCTCCAATGGTTTTTGCTAAAGAAATACCCTACGGTGGAAGGTTAAGCGTCGGCTTTCCTGCTGGAGAGCGTATAGATACTTTGTTATGTGATGAAAATTGGCAGTATGCAGAGATGGGATGTATTTTTTGGCCTTTGATCTATGATCAATTATGGATTGTAGGCCCTGCACCAGATTATGAGGCTCAGCCTATGCTGGCTACTAATTGGGAAACAAAGGACAATAAGACATGGAGAGTCCATATTCGCAAAGATGCTGCTTTCCAAGATGGTATACCAGTTACAGCAGAGGATGTGGCATTTACAATGGAATATTTAATTAAAGCAGCCCCAGCATGGGCTCAATCTCATTCGGTTACTGAACCAGGGTCCATAAAGGTTATTAATAATTACACTGTAGAGTTTACACTAGAGACAGCGCTTGCCGGGAAATACCTGCCTTTCAATTGGGTACCAGTGCTTCCTAAACATATTTGGGAACCATCCAAAGATAATATGCTCTCATTTCCAAACGAGAATGCAATCGGCTCTGGTCCATTTAAGTTAAAAGAGTTTAAACCTGGAAAATACATCTGGTTTGAAGCAAATAAGGATTATTGGGGTGGAAGGCCATATTTAGATGAGGTAGTTTTTAAGATTTATGGAAGCGATGATGCTTTATATATGGCTTTAAAAAAGGGTGAAATAGATATGATAGGGTATGATGGTTGTTCCCCATTAGTTGTGAATGATTTCAAAAAAGCTAAAAACATTAAGGTTATAAATTCTCCAGGCATCGGGCTTTATTGGCTGGCGTTTAATCTGTATAAAGATACACCGCTTAAAGATTTAAATATAAGAAAGGCTATTATGTATGGAATAAACAAAGATAGAATTGTAGATATGGTATACCGTGGATATGCAGAGAAAGTGGATAGTTTTATATACCCAGAGTTGCCAGAGCATAATCCAAATTTACCACAATATAAATATAATCCTGATAATGCTAAGAAAATCTTAAACAGTGCTGGATATGTAGATACCGATAATGATAAAATAAGAAATGACCCAGTTACAGGCAAAAATCTTTCTTTTGAACTAATGGTTCCCTCAGATTGGACTAGCGAAATTAAAACTGCGACATTAATTAAAGAGCAATTAAAAGATATAGGTATCAATATTGTTATGAAAGTCTTAGACCTCAATACTTACTATGAATATATTTATGAGCCAACAGAAGGTTTATATGACATGGGCATTGGTGAGGAGGAGCCTGGCCCGGATTCTGATTGGGTATGGGGATTTGGCCTCAGTTATGAAGCTGGAGGAGAGGGGTGGAATACAGCTTATTATGATAGTCCTGAGTTTGATAAGGCTTTAAATAAAATGCTTGCTGAGAAAAATATAGCAAAACGAAGAGAATACCTATATAAAATGCAGATGATGATGGCTGAAGACTTACCGTATGGTTTCCTGGTTAGAGCAGATATAATAGATCCTGTAAGAATTGATAAGCTTGAAGGTTATGTAGCAACAATGGGTGGAGTCTCAACATGGATTAATCCCTGGACTTATTTTAAGGTCCATTTGAAAAAGTAGCATTATAAAGGATATTACCCCCCTGTTAAAAAAATTACAGGGGGGTAGTTATTGCAAACACTCGTATACGCTGTGCTAAAAAAGGATTAATGGAGGGTATAAAATGGGTTTAAGGGGTTTTGCAATTAGAAAAGCAGTAGCAGCCATTATTACTATTTTTGCTATTCTATGCGTAAACTTTGTAATTTTTCGTATGGCACCCGGCGATCCAATGCGTATGATGTTTAGAGACCCCAGGGTAAGCTTCGAGCAGAAGCAGTTAATGAAGGAAAAATTTGGATTAGATAAGCCTTTGGGGGGTCAGTTTATTTCCTACCTTAAAGAGACATCTCACGGAAATTTAGGCTTATCATTTTGGCAAAAAAGACCTGTGACAGAAGTAATTGCTGAGAGAATACCTCGAACATTATTGTTGGTTATAACCTCTCTTGTTATAGCTGTGTTTTTAGGCACAATTCTTGGGGCACTTGCTGGATGGAAGAGAGGAACAAAAATTGATTCATTTATACTTACCCTTTCATTAACAATGTATTCAATCCCAGCATTCTCTTTAGGGATAATTCTTCTACTAATTTTTGCTTATTATCTTCCAATCTTCCCTCTGGGTGGAATAACTACGGCTGCATCAGGACTAACTGGTCTTGGATACTGCAAGGATGTCTTATGGCATATGTTTCTTCCTGCAGTTTCAATAATAATGTGGTATATTGGAGAATATGTTTTATTAACTCGAAGCTCTATTTTAGATGCCTTAAGCCAGGATTATATAATCACAGCCAGAGGAAAAGGACTAAAGGAGTCTGCTATTTTAATAAAGCATGCCTTAAGAAACGCTTTATTACCTGTTGTCACAATTACCGGAGTAAATTTAGGATTTGCAGTGGCTGGAATAATTGAAGCTGAAACGGTTTTTTCTTGGCCTGGTATAGGTAGGTTAGTATATGAAGCTGTATTGAGACGTGATTACCCTCTTCTTCAAGGCGTATTCCTTGTGTTCGCTATCGCAGTTGTATTAGCTAATTTAGTCGTTGATTTAATATATGGATATATAGACCCAAGAATAAAAGTAGGAAAGGGAGGGGGGAAATGAGTGTACCCACTGAATTTCTTAAAAAGCTAAAAAAATTAAAAGAACTTTTTCCTTTGCTTGTAAGGAATAAGATGGGATTGGCTGGACTGATTGTGATTATATTTTTTGTGATTGCGGCATTATGTGCACCATTTCTGGGAACCATAAATCCAGGCAAAACAGGAATAAGCGTGAACGTACTAATTCCCCCTTCCTCTCAATTCTGGCTCGGGACCGATGATTTAGCAAGGGATGTATGGAGTCAAATAATATACGGCTCAAGGATTTCATTGGCTATTGGTTTTCTTGCAGCGATTATAACAGTATTTACCGGTTCTCTAATAGGTTTAATAGCGGGTTTTTATGGAGGAAAAACTGAAGAAATACTCATGAGAATTGTGGATTTCTTTATGATGCTTCCACTGCTTCCATTAATGATAGTTTTAGCAGCTGTATTAGGGCCAAACATATGGAGCATAATTTTTGTAGTAAGTATTGTAAGTTGGCCTACAACTGCCAGAGTAGTTAGGTC
>CAYPSP010000048.1:3819-7813 GCA_964413335.1 uncultured Dehalococcoidales bacterium | reverse complement strand
TTAACAGCTAATTTTAAACAAAAACCTTAGCTGATGTCCACGTATGTTTGTATGGTAAAATTAAGGGCAATAAATATCGAACAGAACGGTTATCCCTGAGTCAATACGTCATACAGGCGCGTAATGTTCATTCTCTGTAGCTCTGGCCCCCTCTTTTCATTACCAGGTGCCATCGGGTAGCGGTCAAGTAATGATATTCTGGATAAGGCTTCTTCTTTAGTCCAACCTTTGTCCAGTGCTTTTTGTACTGTATCTACCCATTCCTGGATGAAATCTGATTGTTCTGTTAGATAGCTCTTATCGCAGATTTCTCCATGACCAGGGATAATGCAGTCCACGTCCAGCTCCCCTATTCTCTTTAGTGACTGTTGCCAGGCAACCGGGTCGGCTTCATGGAGAAAGGCTTGAAGCTTGCAGAATATATTATCTCCTGCAAAAACAACTCTCTCCTCCGGAATCATCACGCCAATTCCGCCGGCACTATGACCGGGGAGATGGATTAACTCAATAGTAGGATCACCAGGATAAAGAGTGAAATTTTCCGAGAAGGTGATTGCAGGCGCGTTGACATGGTATTCAGAAACCAGCGGAAGGCCATCAGGGTCTATCTCTTTAGTCCGCGCCATAAGCAGGTTGATATCTGCCCTTAGAATTGCCTCTCGCGCTTTTTGGTGGGCGATGACTGGAGCATCAAAGAAGAAATTACCGAAAAAGTGGTCCCCATGCGAATGTGTATTTATTAAATAACTAATCTTCCCTTCTTTTTCAATCCGTTTTCGCCAGTCTACCGCATCTGTAGGCCTCTGGGGCGAATCCACCATCACTATACCCTGCTCAGTTTTTATATATCCAACATTGGCTCCCTGATATCCAGTTTCTACATAAACATTAGCTGTCAGTTTCATAATTCCCTCCTTGTAAAAGACATAGTATCACAAGTTAAATGTTTACTAACTCCTGTGAAAACACAGGGTGCTCTAAGCTATATTACTCGCATGAAGTTTGGTATAGCGGGGAAGACCGTAAATTGGTAAACTGCGAAACTATCACTGCAACTGGTACAAAAAAGGGGACAGGTTAAAGAGGCACAATCATATTCTATTTGTGAGTTAAACGAAAAGGGAGCAGGCCTATTAGCCTGCCCCCTTAATTTTTTACTTCAGGTTAAGTTCTAACTAGATACTCTATGTCTTTTCCTTATCAGTAAATAACCAGTTGGAATAGCGAGCAATAAAGCAGCCCATGGAGCATAGAGGGCCAATCCACCTGCTGGATATGCCTCACCACCAACCCCAATAGTATATGTATGTATATAGTCAACCCTGGTAACGGTTCCAGCCTGACACGACCCACCACTCGCTGTGAGACTTACTGTGAACGGGCCAGGATAATTGTAGACATGCACCGGGTTCTGCTCATTACTGGTACCACCGTCTCCAAAATCCCAGCTCCACGAGGTAGAACCACAACCAGATTCATCGGTAAACTGTACTTCCAAAGGTGTTGCACCTGTTATCGGTGTGGCAGTGAATTCTGCCTCTATACATTCCGGCCCTTCATAGTTTGTATAATATACCTCTCAAAAGCCCCCTTCTCCATCCTGATCATCCAGGGAAGGGTCCAGCTTTGTATAAAACAAATCAGCATATTCCGCATCGCACCATACAATATGTACCTTATCCTCTGAATCAACCGCAATATCCAGCATACCTATATCGAATAAAAACATAGTTTCTCTTATTAATGTATCATCAATAACGGTATTCCCGTTGTTATCCAGCATGGTATACCATATTCCCATGTTAGGCTCGCCATTACCAACATCCTGTGGACCGTTTTCAGAGTCCCATACAGAAGAGAAATCCTGCATCTCTGCTGATTTTTTCGCCCACGCTTGGACCCATAATTACATCAATTACACCAAAAGCTATATGGACATTACCCATAGAGTCAACTGCTACCACTTGATGGTCAGCAATCTGCTCGAAATCAGTTACTCTTATTTCATAATCCCCAAAAACAATTTTACTCCATACACAGTACTAAATTCTATGACTTTTACGAGCCTCAGCTATTGACTTTATGGAAATAATAATTTAACCTTAAAAAGCTAAGGAGGTGAAACGTATGGAAGGGAAAATTAAAAAGCTCATCTGGGACCGAGGATTCGGTTTTATCGCTTCTGAAGATGGCAAGGACATTTTCTTTCACCGCTCCTCTCTAGATAGCGATTTTTTTAATGCTCTAAAAGAGGGCACCACTGTCGAGTTCGACCTGGAAACGGGACCTAAAGGACATCGGGCAGTGAATGTTAAAATGAATGTTCCAGTGAATGTTCCAGTGAATGTTCCAGTGAATGTTCCAATGAATGTTCCAATGAATGTTCCAATGAATGTTCCATTTCATAATAAAGAAGGAGGTGAACCAATGCAAGCATACTGTATGAAATGCCGAGCCAAGAGGGAGATGAAAGACACTAAGGCAATAACCATGAAAAACGGTAGGCCGGCAACCCAGGGCGTATGTCCGACATGCGGAACCAAGATGTTCAGAATAGGAAAAGCATAGAGACCTATCCTGAGTGAAAAAGGGGTCGTGTTTTTTTCACGACCCCTTTTTCACTTTACAACTGTACAAATAAACAACCTGCCCCTGATATGCTTCTAAATATCAGTTCGACAGCAATTTTAGTTTGTATAGCTATCGGAAGTCTTTCTAGTTTATCACTATACTAATGGGTCCAAATTGCTTCTATCTCTTCCAGCGTTTTTGTTTTCAGAAGCGCCTGCGCTTCATCTTCCTCCTCTTTGCTGAAAGCATCAATGTTTTTACAGACGTCTGCTAATCTATTTGCAGGGAATTTGCATGATCCATGTTCATCCATATGAATTATATCTCCTGGAGAAACATCCATCCCCGCAACTGAAACAGGTACTTCCAGTGCCCTTATGGCAAAATCTCCATGTTCTGGAGTGACACCACTCATAACGTACTGAACTCCTAATTGGCGTATTTCGTCTATATCTCTTGACGGGCCATCGGTAACAACCCCCACCACTCCACACGATTTAAATAGCGTTGTTGACTGCCCTCCCCAGAGTCCTGCACGATTGAAAATCTCTGGTGGATAGAGCTGCTGACATACTACAACAGTAGGTTTCTTTGCCTTCCACAGTGCGCCTATTAACTCTTTCCAGCTCAGCGACGGTTTGCCAGGTTCAGGAACCGACATCTGTATGGTAAAGGCATAGCCTATACGCTTGCCCATCTCAGGGAAGATACAATGTACCGACTGGTCGGTATACCAATTCCCTTTCCATGGGTCGTAAATTCCCAGGCAAAGTGGATTCTGTGGATAAGTAGCCACCACGTTTCCTACGGTCGGGGTGCTATATCCCTTCAGTTTTTCTAACATCTCCTTTTCTGATTGTTGTGCCATCTTTACAAGCCTCCTTTTTTTTAATATATCCGCCTGTTTATCCTCATTCATACTGGAGCCTCAACCCTGCAATGACTCAGTTCTGCAAGGGTGGGCGCGATTCAGACTAAAAAACCTATTCAACGGGGATTTGTGATATCTCCGGTTCTACCTTGCTACGGTCGGAATTGCCATGCGGGCAGCTCCTGTGATGGAAACTGTCTCCGATATCTCCGGTTCAACCTTTCCCATTATCTCAATAAGGGCTGGTACCCCCTTTCTATTCGCCTCCTGCGCTCTTTTGACCGCTGGGATAATCTCCTCAGGTTTTTCGACACGCTGTGGAAAGCCTCCAAGCGCCTCGGCAATCTTACTGTAGTCACCTGTGAATTTCTGGATTTCATAACGCTCAGAGGCAACAGGGTACATCATTTTGGTCCAGGTAAGCTCTCCGTTGTTGAAGACAACAGTAGTTATGGGTATCTTTGCCCTGGCAGCTGCCTCAAAATTCATGAATACCATCCCGATGGCACCATCCCCCATAAAATTGAGGCAGAACTTCTCAGGCCTGGCCAT
>CAYPSP010000048.1:0-3809 GCA_964413335.1 uncultured Dehalococcoidales bacterium | reverse complement strand
ATCTTCGCCCCCATAATGAAACCCAGTCCCGAGCCCAGCATGTGGTCCTTCCCATAGCCTATGACACCACCCGGGATGAGACTCTCCCAGAAAGGAGTAATAGAATCCCTGGGGCTTCCTGAATCATAAGTGATGATTGTGTTTTTCCTGTCGACCGCCTTCATCACATCCCAGTAAACGCGGTATGGGTTAATGGGAATTTCATCAGAAGTGAGCTTCGGCATCCATTTCTTGAGCCACCCTTCCTTATCTGCCCTGATTTGCCTGGCAACTGCTCCATTCCCCTTCCTTCCTCCTGACCCAATTTGCTTTTTAATTTCGTCTATAAGTTGTCTCATAACTAACTTTGCATCGCCGATGACCGCCTGTTCTATGGGATAATCCTTGTTGATATCAGTCTCATCAATTGTCACTTGCATTACCGTCTTCCCGGCGGGAATTGGGGTCATGAAGTGCATGACTGTATAACTCTCTCCAATCATCAGGATTAAGTCAGCTCTATCCAGGAAATTCACCACGGCCTGTGATTGTGTCCGACCACCACAGCCAACAGAGAGCGGATGGTTTTCTGGAAAGGTACTCTTGCCATTCATGGTAGTCATCACTGGAATTTCCAATAATTCTGCCAACTCTTGCAGCTCATCCCAACCCATGGCATAGAGGACACCTTGTCCGGCACGTATAAGCGGATTCTTTGCCTTAATCAGAGCACTGGCCACTTCCCTGATATCAGCAGGGTCTCCCGCAGGCCTTGCTACCTTTACTGGCTTGTACTGGAAAAGACTGTCATCAAATTCATCGGGATCCTGACCAGTAACATCCCAGGGAATCTCTACTACAACTGGGCGCGGACGTCCCATCCTGAGCCTAGTAAAGGCACGCCTCATCACCTCCACCGTCCTGGCCGGTACGTTGATTGAGTCAACCCACTTTGTACATCCTCGCAGTTCGACGACTGGATTTAAATTTGGATTGGTGGTAACCCGACTAACTGGATCGCCTGATGGAAGGAGTAACACTGGAACACTATCGCTATAGGCCTCTCTCAGTGCCGGGTAGGCCACTTCAAGACCTGGTCCTCCCTGCATGGACGAGACGCCGATTTTCCTGCCAAAGGTAGATCGGGCATAGCCGATATTGGCTTCCACAGCAACCCTCTCTGATCTGAAGGTGATATGCCTGATACCTTCTTTTGCCATTGCTTCCTGTATGGGAACGTTCGGAAAACCGGTGGCAACATCTACTCCTTCCATTTTTAGAATCTTTGCAACTGCTGTATCAATTTTCATTATATTCGCCTCCTTTATTTTCTTTTTATACTAGAAATAAAATGATTAAGTTAATTCATGGTTGTATTATCATCATCTTTATCTTCTACCATTTTTATTAATTAATCAAGAGTGATTATCAATTCACAACAGCACCAACCCCTGATACTATGGAAGGTACCAAACATGGCTCCTCTATGATAGAGTTCAGGCGGACAGAAGTAAATAGGAATCTTCCCGATTTAATAAAAAGATTATTACTAACATGAGAAATAAAATCGGGCTAATATCTATTTTACTAATCTTACTGACCATCATCAGTGGCGCCATCTCCTGTAAGTCCAGTCCGCCAGCAATCCCTGATGAGAGCACCATTCGGGCTTATGCCGACCCGGCGACAGAAACGACTTTGCAGGGGCTGAGCGAGCGTAACCTCACGAAATACACCCAATGTGCCAACTCGGAATTCAAAGCTGCGGTAACTCAAAAAAAACTGGAAAAGACCGCAGACCAGATAAACAGTCAGCTTGGCAATTACATATCCAGGGAATTCTTACAGATCGGGGAACAAGACGGGTATATCATTGTTCACTACAAGGTAAAGTATGCCAAAGGCGAAGTAGGGGTCAGAATGGTATTCGATAAAGACCAACTTGTCGCCGGTCAATGGTTCGAATAATCCCACTCAGCTTTTCTTACACCGCATTGGCACGGAAACGCCATAGGGCTATACTGCCAAATATAACTGCAAAGATAACAAGCGCCAGCATTTCAGGAACTACCGCATTGAAATCAGCACCAAAAATCAGTAGTTTGTTAAAACCTGTGTTTGCCCAGCCGTGAGGGGTTATTTTCGCAATGAATTGCATCCACCTGGGTGTAATGAAGAGGGGCCACCAGCAGCCGCCAAGCGGAGCCATCACAAGAGAAGCGAGCACAGCGATTGCCGAAGCGCTGCGCTCCGTCCTGGTCAGGGTGGCCAGCATTAAACCAAACATGGAGGACATGATAACCATCAGTACCGATAACAATATGACGCCGAAAGGAGAAGCGCCAAGTTCCAGGTTGAAAACCAGAATACCAACCAGCCAGAATATCGTTATCTGAATCAGCCCCTTGGTAGCTGTACCCATAAATATTCCGCCCAGAATGGACACGCGTCCGACCGAACCAGTCAGCAGTCGCTCCAGTGTATTATTCTGCCGCTCACGGACTATGCTTTCCGCGGAGAGGGCAGCAGTAAAAAAGACAAACATGACCAGGTATCCCGGAATAACGAAGTTTTCCGGTTCCTCCGCCCTCACCTCACCAACCTTCTCTACCTCAAATTCTATGAGCGACGGCCTCATCGGGATATTTCCCTGCGCCGACAGAAATTCCGGTAATTCCTGCCTGATACGAGCCATATCTGAAGTATCATCAAGCCACCCCTCAAGCAGCAGTTCACTGATAGCTTCACTGACTATGTGCTGCATACCGATGTAGGAGGCAATAGCCTCGGCCATCGAGTTTAGAGCAGCCCTGTCATAGGTAGCTCCCGGATCGACAACGACCATGAGATTGGTGCCGTAGCCTATTGTCAATCCCTCCGTGAAGTCTTCAGGAAAAGCCACAAACCCAGCAATATTTTGGCTGGCTACGGCCTTTCTGGCTTCTTCATAATCATCATCCCAGATTATTATTGCCTCACCGGGGTCAAGGTCAAGCTCGTCCTCGGTTTCCATATCCTCAATAATAAAATGGCTGCGGCCCTCTCTATCTTCCTGAGTAGCTACATGCAACTCCAGCCTCTCGTCTTCACTGCCTATACTGCTCATGGCAACACTGAACAGAATCACAAACATAAAAGGGAAAAGTATCGCAAAGACCAATGCCTGCCGGTCTCTGGAAAATATCTTCAAGTCTTTCAGAGCAATAAACCATACATGCTTCAATGCTGCCATAATCCGCTACTTCCCCCCCGGCACAACTCTGAAGAAAATACGGCTGAAGCCCAGGCCACATACGGTAACCATAGCCAGTATGCTAAGTTCTCGCGTGATGCTGCTTAAAGAGCATCCATCCGCTATTATCGCCGTGAATGCAGCGTTAGCGTGGGTATTTATTGATAATTGGCTGACAGTGTACAGGGCAGAATCTTCTGGTATCGGGAAAAACGTGCCGCTTAACATAACCATAGCCATAGTGAAGAATACGGCAATCCAGGTAGCAGCATCCTCGCTGTGGACAACCGAGGCAATAACAAGCCCGATAGAGCTGCCGGCAGCAGCAAAGAACAGCGCAATAATGAGTGCTTGAATAAAGGAGAACGGGGTGAATATTTGAAATACTATATAGGCTAGTGACAGAAGTATAAACGTCTGTAGCAGTCCGCGGGATACACTGGCCAGAAATTTACCCAGGAAAAGCTCACTGACACCGAGGCGAGTGGTCAGCAGTCGCTCCAGTGTTCCCCTCTTTTGCTCCTCAACTATAGCCCGGGCGCTCAAGGTTATGGCAAAAAGAACATTAGATTTTTTATTAAAGATTCAATTACTCTGT
>CAYPSP010000047.1:0-7824 GCA_964413335.1 uncultured Dehalococcoidales bacterium | reverse complement strand
CAGGAGAAGATGCTTTTCTCAGACCCCTATTTCGCGGCAGGGCAGGTTGTTACGGTACGTGCTGATAATTCAGATATTTCTGGTAAAGATGCCCTGGTTGGAAAAACAGTCGGAGCGCAAATAGGAACAACCGGAGCTATTATAATTGATGATATGGAGGGTGCAACCCTGAAGACCTACGACGATATTGGGCTGGCCTACCAGGATTTAATAAACGGACAGATTGATGCTGTTGTTGCTGATAATCCCATGGCCTTGGAATATGTTAATAAGAACTCCAGCAAACTCAAGACAGCTGGTGAAGTATTCACTGAGGAATACTATGGGATAGCGATTTGCAAGAGCAATACAGAGTTGCAGGCAAAGATTAATGCTGGACTGAAAGCTGTTAAAGAAGAAGGGCTGATCGAAGAATTAATCCAGAAATGGCTTTAAAAACATTATACCGGTAAATATTATGATTCCTGCCTGCTATAATACCTTAAGCAGGCAGGAGCATGTTGTATCGAAATGGTATAACCAATGAATAAACAGTCAGAGACTGGTTGCTCTGGTGGTTGTTTTACTTGTAGTACTGGTTACTGCAAAATCAGATCCTTTTTTAAATATTCTGCTCTTTGTTCGTGATGGTATCTACATAACCATTTTTATTACCATTTCAGCCTTTGTTCTCATCCTGGTACTGGGTTTGGTTGGTGCTCTGGGGAGACTGTCTCGAAATCCGATTCTCTATGGAATTTCTACGCTATATGTTGAGCTTGTTCGCGGAATACCTCTCCTGGTACAGCTGGTTTGGTGGTATTTCGCCTTTCCTGTAGTTTTACAGTATATTGGACGCTGGCTAGATATAGCTGCCCTGGCTAATTATCGTTCAAATGCAATCTTCACCGCTATTATAGGACTTGTTATTTGCTACGGGGCCTATATGGCTGAGATTTACAGGGCTGGTATCCAGAGTATTTCCAAGGGGCAAATGGAGGCAGCCCGCAGCCTTGGGATGACGTATTTTCAGGCTATGCGTTATATTATTCTGCCTCAGGCTATTCGTGTGGTTCTGCCGCCGGTATCCAATGAATTTATTATGTTGCTAAAGGACTCATCTCTGGTCAGCGTGGTTGCAGTGGCTGATTTAACCCGTCGCGGGCGTGAATTTATGTCCACACACTTTAATCCCATTGAAGTCTGGACAATGATTGCGCTGATATATCTGGTGATGACTCTGCTCGCAGGTCGATTAGCAACCTGGATTGAAAAGAGAAACCATCTGGAGAAATAGTTATTATGGAAGCTCCAATTATCCAGATAAATAATGTTCACAAACAATTTGGTAAGGTTCAGGCACTGCGTGGTGTAGACCTCGATATAAACAGGGGAGAGGTCGTTGTCATAATAGGCCCCTCTGGATCAGGAAAGTCAACTTTACTGCGATGTATTAATCGCCTCGAAGAATATAACTCGGGGGAGATTCTGGTTGATGGGATTTCCCTAGATAGTGCAGAGAATATTAATGCAGTCCGCCAAGAGGTTGGTATGGTATTTCAGTCATTTAATTTGTTTCCTCATCTCACAGCCATGGAGAATATAACATTAGCACAACGTATTGTTCGTAAGCGTTCTGAAGAGGAATCGCATAAGGTTGCCCACGATCTCCTGGTAAAGGTAGGTATTTCGGAGAAGATAGATGCCTATCCTATACAGCTTTCTGGAGGACAACAGCAGCGCGTAGCTATTGCACGCGCCCTGGCAATGAATCCAAAAATTATGCTGTTCGATGAACCGACAAGCGCATTGGACCCTGAGATGATAACAGAGGTGTTAAATGTCATGCTGACACTGGCTAAAGAAGGAATGACCATGGTTGTGGTGTCTCATGAGATGGGATTCGCTCGCGCTGCTGCGAACAGGGTTGTTTTCATAGATGAAGGAAAAATTATAGAAGAAACAACTCCTGAAAATATGTTTGCCTCGTCACAAAACAAGAGAACAAAACTTTTTCTCAGTAAAGTCCTGAATCTTTGAACAGGCAAAAATAGGCTTAATTTAAGTGTTATAATGAGAATGAATGATGTGCAGTTAACTTTAATTGTAACATGGAATGTTTATAACTAATAAGTAATCTTGTAAACAACAATTATAAGGAGGATTAGCAATGACATCTAAAGTTTATTATATGGACGCTCGTAGTAATTCCCCACAGACAAGTATAGTCTCTAAAATGATTACAGTATTCGAAGCCGCAGGTTTTGAAAAGCTTATCAAGCCTGGTGATGTGGTTGCCATCAAACTTCACTGCGGAGAGTGGAATAATACTGGCTACCTTCGCCCCGTTTATGCTCGCACCATAGCTGATAAGGTCAAATCTCTTGGTGGTAGACCTTTCGTATGTGACACTACCACACAACCATATAATCCTTATGCCACTCGCTGTACTGCCCTGGATTTAATGATCACAGCAGAGCGGAACGGTTATAGCGCAGCTACTTTGGGCTGTCCATTTATATGTGCCGATGGCTTTCTGGGTATGGACGACTACCGTGTGGACTTGCCTGAAGGCTATATTCTTAAGGAAGCATATATCGCCCAGGCAATCGCAGCAGCCGACGTGATGATAGTCCTCACTCATTTTAAGGGCCATGCCCTGGGTGTTATTGGCGGTTCTCTCAAGAACCTGGGAATCGGTGCTCAATCAAAGCGTGGCAAGTTCAATGTTCACATGGGCTGTCATCCCACATATGGACTCGGTGCCAGTGTCACCTTCCATCCTGAAAACTGTAAGGGACGTAAAGGTGAAAAGGACTGGCAAATCCTGGAAGAGGTCTGTCCTTATGGATTAATACATGTCACTGAGGACTCGATTGAATGGGAAAGGGAGAGATGTGTGAACTGTCTCTCCTGCCTCCGCCCAATGATCAGTCGCGGTATATGGGAACTTTCTGAAGATAATTTCAATGCTACCAATGCGGCGATAGCTGATGCCTGCCTGGCCACGGTAAAGGCGGTAGGTCCCGGTAAGGTAGCCTTTATAAATATGGCTATTGATATCTCGCGGTGGTGTGATTGTGTGAGCTTTGCTGATGTTCCAATTGTCCCCCACCTTGGAGTATTTGCCAGTTACGACCCGGTAGCGGTGGACAAGGCATGCCTTGATAAAGTGACAGAAGCAGAAGGCATTCGTGGGAGCACTGCTGAAGATATGGAAGTAATGGAATCTGGCGTTCGAAAATTCGAAAGCTGCTCACCACTAATGGCAGGATTGAGTGAAGAGGCACAACTCAATACCGGCGAGATAATTGGGCTCGGTACGATGAGCTATGAACTTGTACCTGTTGAAGAGAAAGAAATGACAGATGTCGCTTTTCCGCCAGACCCTCGGCCGGTGGGGATACGTTTTCGACGATTGTTTAATAAATTACAACCGTTTCCTTATGATCGTTATAATGGCAAGGGATTCAAGAGGGAAGAAAAGGTTGACCTGGAACGGGTAAATACTCATTTTGATGATAAAAAATAGCTTGTCAGGAACAAGCAATAAGGAGAAAAATGATAGCAAAAGGCATTGAGAATTCAGACACTATATTAGAATCTTGCAAATTTATTATAGCAGGCCTGGATTCACAGGAAGCTGAGGGGAAAGAGGTGCTGCAAAGCGCGATAGAGATTTTGGAGGATATGAAGAAAAAGTTTTTTTTAAAAACGAATCTGGCGATTCCTCCTACCAATGCCTGTAAAAAAGATGTTATTGAAATTCAGTCGATAGTTGATGGGGGCGACCTCTCAACATTCCCTGAATTAATAGTGAGGTTTCGTGGCAACATGGAGAAACTGCTTAAAAATGCCAAGATGGAAGGAGTGATAATCACATAATGGGGCTTGTTCTTGTAACAGGGGGTGCTGGCAGTGCAGGAAAACTGGTGGTGCAAAAGCTTCGCCAGTTGGATTACGCTGTTAGAGTGTTTGACCTTCCCAGCATAGATTATGCTGACCTGGAAGGCAGGGAAGGGATAGAGATACTACGGGGGGATATCACCAAATTAACAGATGTACAGCAGGCAGTAGCAGGAGTTAGTGCCGTAGTGCACTTGGCGGCTCTTCTACCGCCAGCCAGTGAGCGGAGCAGGGAACTGACCTTCGCCGTTAACGTGGAGGGCACTTTGCGATTGGCAGAGGACCTGAGGAAATCTAACCCCAGGGCAGCGCTGGTGTTCACTTCATCAGTAAGTACCTATGGTAATACTATGAACCAGAAACTAGCTGTTACAGTAGGTCATTCACAGCAGGCGCTGGATATATATGCAGAGAGCAAGATTGCTGCCGAAAAATCACTTAGGGAAAGTTGTCCGAATGCAATTATACTGCGTATCTCAGGAATATCGGTGCCCTCTGTCCAATCACCTCCCGATGTATGGCCTTTCATGGCTGACCAGCGGATTGAGTTCGTTCACCGGGATGACGTGGTAGCGGCGATTTGTGCTGCGGTCAGAAACGAAGCAGCAAAAGGAAAGGTTTTCAACATTGCTGGAGGTTTAACCTGGCGCACTGTAGGAAGAGCTTATGTTAAGGATTACTTTGATCTCCTTGGTGTTCCCATAGAGGAAGCGCAATTTCAGGATAAACCAGGCTGGTGTGACTGGTATGACACTGAAGAATCTCAACGCGTTTTAGGCTACCAGCAGACTTCATATCAGGCATATCTGCAGCAGCTAAGCGACGAGATTCAGCAGATGATGGCTGAATAATTTAACCACCTGCAACTGGTGGGAATATGGCAATCACATCGCTGTTTTTTAGTTCGATTTCTCCCTTTAAGTCTTTTATGTTTCTGCCGTTAATTGCGAAAATGAGATCGTCTCTTACTTTGTCCCTGTTAGAATCATAGACGCTTGCCAGAAAGCTCTGTCCGAGCTTTCTGGCAGCGTTCTCAATCAGGTTAAGAATCGTTCCGTCGCACTCAACTGCTATTTTCCTTACTCTATATCGATCACGCAGAGTAGCAAACAGTATTATTTCGACTGTTACCATCTTGTTAAATGTTTAAACGGTTCGCTATATAGATAATAGATGGTATACCAGTCCTATAGTTCAATCTCCAGTTCCTTTAATTTAGCCGCTGTTGGTACTCCATCAACCCATCCACGTAGCCTGTAATATTCTCCTATCATTTTATCAAGATCAGCGACCTGTCCTTTAGCGGGTCCTTCAGGCAGCGGCTCTTTCAGCAATCTGGCAGGTAATGTATCATCTTTGCCATCAATGCCTAACCTGTTCATGACAACCCTCTCCAGGTTGTAGATTCGCTCGCCAATTTTCAATATCTCAGTATCAGTGAAATCCCATCCGGTAACTGCTGAGAGCAGTTCAGCAAAGTCTCCAGCGCCTAAAGCGAAAGTGGTGAACAGGCAGTTGACTGCAGAATTAACCACACAGGTAAAATCCTGAAATACTTTAGTCCATTGTGCTTTGCCTTCGGTTGCCAGGGGGTCCAGTTTCTCAGGTATGCCGACAATTTCAGGGGCAATGGTATAGCCAGTGACGTGGCAGCCACCCCTGTTTGATGTGGCGTAGTTTAAGCCGATACCTTTTATTCCCCGAGGGTCGTATGCTGGCATTTCCAGTCCTTTTACACTCATGGATAGTTCCGGGTGCCCGTAGAATTCACACAGTTTTCTTGAGCCAAAGGCCATGTACTTTCCAAAGCCTGTTTTGTGGGCGATACGCCAAACTGATTCAACCATTGCTGCTGCATTGCCGAAGCTAAGGTCCAGTCCCTGCAGGTCATCTTCCGGGATGAACTTTCTCTGATTTAACTCCATGGCTGCTGCAATGGTAGAGCCAACGCTAATGGGGTCTATCCCAAACTCATCACAGTAGTGGTTTGCCTTGGTTATTGCAGCAAGGTCTTTCACTGCGGTAGAACTTCCCAGTGCCCAGAGGCTCTCGTACTCTGGCCCCTCTGATGCAAGTATCTGGTAGGGTCCTGACTTGACACTGGTAATTCTCCCACAGGCGATATTACAACCCCAGCATGAGCCTTTTTTGACGAGATATTTTTCAGCCAGTGCCTCTCCGCTTATTTTTTCGGCATCAGGGTTCACCGAAGTCTGCCAGTTTTTGTAGGGAAGTGAGCCGGCAGCATTTATTACATTAACCAGCACTGCTGTCCCGTATGCAGGCAATCCTTCTCCTGATACTGGATTATTCTCTATGGCTTCCAGACATCGCTTTGAGACAGGTACAAATTCATCCATCTTGGCATAAGGAACCTTTTCATTTCCGGCAACGACGATAGCCTTGAGTCCCTTTGAGCCCATGATAGCTCCAACACCTGCTCTGCCCAGAGCCCTGTGATCGTCATTCATGATCATAGCCATAGGGACCAGGTTCTCTCCGGCGGTGCTGATGCACATCACGCTGGCTTGTTTTCGACCAACCACCTTCTTCAGAATCCTGGTAGTGTCGAAAGTGTTTTTCCCCCATAGATCACCGGCATCTCTTATCTGTGCCTTTCCATCTACAATCGATAAATATACAGGGACATCAGACGCCCCCTCGACTATAACTCCATCAAAGCCAGCAAACTTAATGGTTGCACCCCAGGTGCCCCCGCTATTGCCACTGCCGATAGAGCCTGTCAGCGGTGATTTTAATGCCATTACATGATGTCGTCCTGATGATGGGAATCCTGCTACACCTGTCCCCGGACCGGTCATAAATATCAGCGGGTTTTCCGGTCCCAGAGGGTCCATATCTTTCACGGAAATGCCCCTCATGGCATATTCTTTGGTGTACTGATAGAGAAGGTAGACGCCGTAGCCTTTTCCTCCGAGGTATTTTTTAGCTATCTTTTCATCAAGTTCTTCGGTGATAATTGACTTTGCAGTTAAATCTACCCTGAGGATTTTCCCCATAAAACCTCTTGCCATATTTCCTCCTTTTTGCTATCTAAATATCTTTGGATTTATTTTTCCAAAGAATTATCTTTTGTTTTATCATATATTTCTATTAGCTTCTCTGTCTGACTTCATGCTATAGAATTGTTTTTAATCTAATTACACCATAGGCACTACCCGCCCCTATCGATGACGGATTAATAGTTCTTATCTCCAAGTAACTGCTAAATCTAACTTATTAAAATTAGCGCTCATTGACACAATTGTCAATACTTTGAGCATAAATTATTAAGCCTTCTGCTGGATTATTACTTAAATACTGACGGAGAAATCTAAAAAAATACAGGGGCTAATCAATTATTTATCAAAGCATAGCCCAGGTGCTAATTGTCTCTGTTAGGGATTACATGTGGATGGGTGCCCTTAGTTCAGTTATGTTTACGCTGATTTTTTATCGCAAGCACTATAGTTCCGGTAATGCCAACCAGTAAGGTAATCGGGAAAAAGATAAGACCAAGGAAGAAGAATAACGGCTCATCAGCAAGACCAATACCAGTCCAAAACACAGGCCCGAACCAGTAAATAAACAGTCCATAAATCACATTGTGCAGGAAAACGCTGACCGTTATTCCGGCTGCTGAAGCTCCTGTCAGCAACATGAACACCATTTGCAAACCAGTTAGCTTTTCCTTGATTATGAGGTAGATTATTGCTCCTCCCAGTACCAGCAGTGAAATGCCCAGTGCTAGCAGAACAGGTTCTGTCCTTAACGTATTTCTCACTGCATGGCTGAGTAGGAAAACGATTGCTACAATAAAGATAGCTGCTAACACCCAGAAAAGTGACCACCTTAATTTATTTCTCATTTACTTTCCATCATACCCTTTTTTGTCACTTTCTATAAAGTTGTTATATTAAATAAGTTGGTTCCTTAACC
>CAYPSP010000046.1:3799-7858 GCA_964413335.1 uncultured Dehalococcoidales bacterium | reverse complement strand
AAATGACCCGACAACAAATCCTATTACTGGATGTAGCCATCCACCAGGGTTAATCCCGGTGATATTGTTGAAGACAACTATTGCGGAGCTACTAAGTAGAAAAAGGAGACTGCTTCCAATCAATATATAACCCAGTATTATATTTTGCCTGAAAGGCCTGCTCTTAATATAGCGAATACTGGAATACAGTGAAAATACTGAGAAGGAAACAACTATAACAGCAACTGGTGCTGACAGGGCCGTCCAGCTAATGTATTCACCTGTAGTCATCATCCTGGTAATTAAAAAATACATAAATACCACACATCCAATCATTATCAGGATAGATGGTATTAACATATACTTGCCAAGTGTTTTTGCCTTAATCATTATGTACATAATATCTACTACCTGCCATCGCTGATTATATCATTACTGACTACAGTTAGAACTATTTATTATGCTTTACCAGAAACAACATCCTTATGGATAGTTTCACGGGCATCCTTCGAGATTATTCCCTAATATCTCTTCAGTGTCATCTTTTTCTTGCTTTAAGATATTCAATTACATCCGCGAAATGAGGAGGGCAGCCAGCAATATATCCTCCCTGGTCTCTATATCGCCTGGTGCAGGAGCCAAAGCAGAGGAGTTCACCTTCAATCTTTTCCGGAGGAGTAGCAGTCTGTCCAAGTATCACTGTATACCCTTTCAGCAAATCTACGTTGTCTTTCATGTGAATGGTCAGCAGGCTTTCCATGAAATGTCGGCAATTATGACAGTTACCCGATTCATATATTGTAATACCCTGCTCTCGATATGAATTGAAGTCAACCCTGTTAATCTTGAATCTCTTTTTAACATCATTTATAGAGGAGCCACACACCTTGATATGCGACATATCAGCGCATCCCAGGCCCTGTTCCGCGGCAAGTTTTAAGTATTCAATTTCCATGGGATTAATACCCATCACGGTAGCAGCTACAGTATCAGCGGCAACTGTGTCAAAAGAAGAAATAATAATCCCAAGATTAACTGCTGTGCCATACACAGGGCCGCCACCTTCCATAGCTACCGTACCATCAATAACAGTAAGCTGTGGCAGCATCAGTTTATTCAAATCAACGATGGATTGAGCCAGTCCCCAGCGATGAAACCTTTTCTTATCCATTTGACTGAGCAACCCATTCAAATTCTTGAGACTAAGTGTCGCCAGGAAAACATCGTGTGTCTTCATCACCGGCAGGTTAATCAGTACGTCGGCTTGCATGAGTATCTCTGGAAGTTGCAGCCTCCTGAAAATCCTGCCACCAGGTATTCCCATGCCTACTTTGTCAGCAGTAATCAAATCTACCAGTTCCGCCCCTTCTTCCTTGGCAAGCTCTGTAATTCCATTGTTAGCAAACCCCTGCATGGTATTATCGAAGCTCCATGCCGAACTCTCTGCGATTATTATCCTTTTAGCACCCGCCTCACGTGCCAAGCGACACATCGCCCTCAGCAGGTGAGGATTGGTTACGGCGCCTGTCCTGTAGTCGAGATGACAGACCATGTTTGGTTTTAGCAGTACGGTATCTCCCGGGGAGACCAGCGATTCCAGTCCTCCAATCCGATTGAGTGATTCCAGCGTCGCCTGGTGAACGCTTTCTGAATCATCAGTCTTTGCACATTTAACGATGGAAACAAATCGCTCTTCACTATCAATAACGCCATCTTTAAGATGCCTGTCATTTACCCCTGCTATTCTCATTTTTCCTCCTTACCATACCTTGCACAAATCTTTATGCGCTGTATCATAGCACTTAAACAGGACAGGTAGTCCAGAAAATAAGCCCGCAACAGGCATTAAATAATCCTTGTGCTACTAAAAACCACGCTTTACGTGAAGAGAAAGGCGACCAGAAACCCTGCAACTTTATCCATGTTGCTGCTCCTGGTTTAGTTTGCCAGCAAAGATGCAAGACAGGCTAGCTTCAAACCACCTGGTTATCCCTATTCAATGAGGAGTTTTTCTACTTCCCTTCAGCTTCCTCTTCCATCGCAGTAAGCCTGGTGTAATAATCTGCTATTTCATTCAGGTGAGCCAGGGCTATCTTGCCGGTCAGTATCGGGTCATCACCGGTCACATTGGTATGTAGGTCAACTTTGCCGTGTTCAAGCTCTACATCAAGCCCAATTCGATACTGTTCGACATCAAACCTGCTCCAATCAATCCCCAGCTTTTCACCTATTTCTTTTGCCTCTTCAGTCGTAAAATTCTTTCTAACGGGCATGTTTATACCTCCTTTGATAATTTTATATAATTCGGCGCATTTACAGGTGTTTTACCACGTTTGACTTCGTGATAATAATCATAGCTCATGCATGTTTTTTCGCTAACAATATCTGCATTAACAAGCTCTCCGATAAACAGGGTGTGAGTATTAACATCCACCTGATGAATCACCCTCGCCTCCAGATAGGCCACTGCATTTTCAGTAACAATGGGGGCCAGTGTGTTGCCGGTTATATAGTCTACCCCTTCCAATTTATCCATGTCTCTGCCAGACCTGAAACCGAAGCGCCCGATAAAGGTCATCGGGGTATCCTGGCACAGGATGGAAGCAGAAAAGACCTTGCTCCCGGTGATAAATTCATGAGTGAGATTATGCTTGTTAATGCTTATCGCGATGGCAGGTGGTTCAGAAGCCACCTGCATAACGGTATTTACAATCTGCCCGTTCAGTTTATCCCCCTGTACTGAACAGACGATATACAGTCCATAGGTTATTTTTTGCAGCGCTTTAAGGTTCATCTCCGTTTCCTCCTAATAAATGATATTCACCAATTAATCCTTTCCTCATAAATTATATCACTTTAAATAATTGACAGTTTAGGCACCTTTCATCCTGACCCATTTCTCATCAGATTCTGCGCTGGCAACCACGGTCTCCACAAAAGCCATGCTGTTTACTCCATCATCCACAGAGGGATAGTCACCGGCGGGAACAGTTTTATTCGTTATTCGCCCTCGAATCTCATTGAAAGCTTCCAGGTAGATATTGGCAAATGCCTCAATGAATCCCTCGGGGTGGCCCAGGGAAAGACGACTGGCATTACGCGCTTCATCACACAAAACCATGCTTCCTCTGGAACCTTTAGTATAAGTGCTTGAGTATCCATCCAGTGTCTTGCATACCAGGTAATCCTGATTATACTGGCTCCACGACAAACTCTGTTTCGTTCCATAGACCTGGATATTAATCTCGTTTTCCTCGCCCGTATATACCTGGGAAACATGCATTATTCCCTTGCTTCCCCCCTTATAACGCAGCAGAATGCTGGCATCATTGTCCAGCGAATTCCCCGGCACAAAACAAGATAAATCAGCACAAAGTTCCTCAATTTCCAGCCCGGTAATATAATGAACCAGATTTTCCGCATGAATTCCAATATCACCTACGCAACAGGAAATCCCCGCTTTGTTGGGGTCGAGACGCCAGATATCCAGCGAACCATTCTCTGACTGAAGAAGCCTTGCCACCCATGTCTGGCGATACGCCGCTACCACCTTAACGATTTTACCAAGCAGTCCCTGCTGAATCATGTAGCGGGCATGTTTAACCATGGGATAACCGGTATAAGTATAGGTAATGGCAAAAACTTTTCCAGAGCGGGCAACAAGAGACTTTAACTCCTGCGCCTCCGCCAGCCTGCAGGTCACAGGTTTATCACAGATAACATTAAATCCTGCCTTAAGAAAGGTCCTGGCAATATCAAAATGAGATGCATTGGGCGTTGCTATGGAGACAAAATCAATCCTCTCCCTGGCAGGAAGGGCACTCTCCTTTTCCGCCATCTCCCGGTAATCCGAATACGCGCGGGAAGAATCCAGGTACAGTTCTTCTGCAAAACTCCTGGATTTTTCAGGATCTGAGGAAAAAACACCTGCCACAATTTCAGCCTGCCCATCTATCGTTGCTGCCATGCGATGTACCGCCCCAATCTTTGAGCCACTACCACCACCTACCATACCACCACGTAATTTTCGCTTTTCCATTTATGTTACTCCAATCCCAGCATTTACTTCTCTATTGCTGC
>CAYPSP010000046.1:0-3699 GCA_964413335.1 uncultured Dehalococcoidales bacterium | reverse complement strand
TTTCGCTTTTCCATTTATGTTACTCCAATCCCAGCATTTACTTCTCTATTGCTGCTACTCCATTCCCAATATTTACTTCTCTATTTTTACTACTCCATTCACAGCATTTACTTCTCTATTTTTACTACTCCATTCACAGCATTTACTTCTCTATTGCTGCTACTCCATTCCCAATATTTACTTCTCTATTTTTACTACTCCAATCCCAATATTCGTTTATTCGTTTCTGGATTTTCTTCACCCCTGGCAAAATCATCAAATGCCCTCTCCGTAGTATCTATCAGCATGGAGCTGATAAATTTGGCTCCCTCACGTGCCCCCTGCTCCGACGACTTTATGCAGCATTCCCATTCCAGCACTGCCCATGAACTAAAACCAATCTCGGTTAGTTTGCTGAAAACCTGTTTAAAATCAACCTGCCCATCGCCGAGGCTTCTAAAACGTCCGGGGCGGTCCTTCCAATCCTGGTAGCCGCCATACACACCACTTCGTGGAGAGGGGCGAAACTCAGCATCTTTCACGTGAAAAGCCCTGATGTAGTCCCTATAACAATCTATATACCCGATATAATCCAGGCACTGCAATACCAGGTGCGAGGGATCATACAGTATATTAACCCTCTTGTGATTTCCGGTCGCCTGGAGAAATCTCTCAAAAGTAACACCGTCATGAACATCTTCATTAGGATGAACTTCATAAGCGAGGTCAACTCCATATTCCTCGGCATAGTCAAGAACAGGCTTCCATCGTTTTGCCAGTTCCCTGAATGCCAGGTCAACAAGGCCGTCAGGTCTTGGAGGATAGGGATAAAGGTAAGGCCAGAGAAGCGCACCACTGAAAGTTGGTACCACGGTTAACCCCATGTTTCGTGATGCCTTTATTGTCTTCTTCAACTGCTCTATTGCCCATTCCGAGCGTTTTTTTGGATTTCCTCTGACTAGGGGAGAGGCAAAATTATCCATCACTTCATCATAGGCCGGATGGACAGCGACAAGCTGACCATAACGCTGGGCAGCCAGTTCCGTGATTTTAAGCCCGTGGCTACTGCCTTGAAGCTCATCGCAATAATCTTTTGATTCCGCTGCCATATCCAGATCTATAAGCTGTTCAACTGGAGCCGGAATCTGCACTCCCAGGTATCCCAGGGATTTCGCCCATGCAGTTATTCCTTCCAGTGTATTAAAAGGGGGTTCATCACCAACAAACTGAGACAGGAATATTGCAGGCCCTTTAATCTGAGACATCCTCACCTCCTTGTGTTGCTATTGATTAAGCTAACGAAAACACTCAGTCAGCACCAAAAAGTCTACATATAAGCAGTTATCAGTCTAACAGAGGCATGGTCATTCCCCCATCCAGGAAGAACAACACTTTGGCGTCGTTTTTGTTTACGGTCTCAAAAGCCTGGTCCAGAGCTTCCTGGAGAGAATGAAAAGGAGTCATAAAAATACTACTGATAAGTTCATTAGGAATATCGGTTACGCCATACATCTTTGCCCACAGCGCGATTTCTGCCATCTTCGCTGCCTTATGATAGCCCAGCACATATCCCTCGCTTATCTTTTTGAGGCATTCAGCCGGTGTAGCAGAAGCACTCAAAAGTTTGGAAAACGTATCGTCACCAACTCCACTACGGCACTTGGAAACCAGGATAATGACGCCTCCGTCCTTGAGCGCATGTTTTCCATTCTCCAATGCCTTCTGTGACTGGTAAAGGTCTATATCCATAGGAAACCTGGCAACGGCGACGACTATATCCGCCTTCTCTTTGAGCTTTACGGCAAAGACTTCCTTCGCTTTATCAGTTGCCGCCGTTAATGAATCCTCAATGTTCCCAGCAGTGGCCGCATAAACCTGGTGATTTTTATCCAGCACAGTCATTATGGCAAAGATTTCCCTGCTTTTAATGGTCCCCAGTGCATCCATCATATCCTCGTGAACAGGATTTCCCTCCAGCGAAAGCGATTGAGCTTTTGGCTGCAAAGCGAATGTGTGGTTTTGCTCTATGGTTTTATAAGAGGCAATTCCCGGCAAAAAGGCTTTCCTGCCACCGGTATAACCGGCAATATAATGAGGTTCTACAGAACCTATGACAACAATCTTGTGGGCTTCCACTCCCAACTTGTTAATGAACATCTCTGTACCATTCCTGGACGTACCAATGTACACCATATCCTTATCTGCTCTTGCGTCGTGAACAAATATGCGTGACTTGAATTCTTCATAGCACTGCCCGAATATCTGCTGAAACTCCTCCTCTGTGGGAGCACGGTGGGCACCTGTGGCTACAATGAACTTCACATCGAGAGGCTTAATCATGTCGTGGATTATCTCCAGCACCCGAGCAGTAGGAGTAGGCCTGGTGGCATCATTTACAATAAAAAGCACGTCTTTTGCATTTGCCAGGAAATCGCTAAGGTTTTTGGAATTTATAGGGTTTTCTATCGCTTTTCGTACGGTTTCCGACTCTTCTGCAATCGGGACGTTATTAGCCTCGATTATTCCAGCAACACGCGCCTCGTCTAGCTCTACTTCTATTTTTCCTTTTCCGTATGGGACACTTACCAACATATTCAAATCCCTCCTATACCTAAGTATACCTGCCAGATGATATATCGGTCTAATTGAAAAACTGATAAGTCGAATAAACCTAGAACCACTTTTTCTTTTTGATATAAACCACCATCGAAACACCAATGATAATCATCACAAACCAAAATGCAAGATAACCCCATTTCCATTCAATTTCTGGCATATTCCTGAAATTGGTGCCATAAACGCTTGCAACAAAGGTAAGTGGTATAAATATGGCAGCGAAGATGGTTAGAATTTTCATTACTTCATTCGTTTTATTACTGGTGATTGAAAGATAAACATCAAGCATGCCTGAAAGCATTTCTCTATAACTATCAACAGTATCAATAATCTGGATGACATGGTCATAAACATCTCTGAGATATATTCCTGTGGATTCCTGCAACAGCGGCGATTCACTTCGTTCCAGTGAACTGATCATTTCTCTTAGAGGCCAGACAGCTTTTCTGAGGAATATCATCTCCTTCTTAAGGGTACGAATAGTCTGCAATGCTTTCTCTGTTAAATTATTTGCCAGCTCCTGCTCTGTATCCTCAATCTTTTCACCAAGTTTTTCCAGAACTACAAAATAATTATCAACGATGCTATCAATTAAAGAGTAGGCAAGGTAATCAGCCCCGGCCTTTCTAACACGACCTTTCCCTTGTCTTATTCTCTCTCTTAGAGGGTCAAAAATGTCTCTTGCCCCTTCCTGAAATGAAATAACGAAATTAGAGCCAAATACCAGACTGACTTGCTCAGCCTCTATCTCTCCTTTCACATCATCATAATCGAGCATCTTTAAAACAACAAAAATGTGATCCTCAAAATCTTCCAGTTTGGGACGTTGTCCTGTATTGACAATATCCTCCAGTACCAGGGAATGAGGTCCAAAGTAGTCTCCAATTTTTTTACCATATTGACATCATGGACACCATCTATACTTATCCAGGTGATAGTAGCCTTGTCCTTAATAGGAAAGCTTTCTTCAATCGTTTCGACATCTCTCTCTTCAAATCGTGTTTCATCGTAGTCAATGACTCTAATTCTTGTCTTTTCAATCTTCATCTCTCCGATATGGACGAGAGTCCCGGGACTAAGTCCGATTTGTTGTTTTGCTCTTTT
>CAYPSP010000045.1:0-7898 GCA_964413335.1 uncultured Dehalococcoidales bacterium | reverse complement strand
CCCACACCAATCCCTTGCCTATCTCACTCCTATGGAGTATATTGAAAACGGACTCTCTAAAATTCGTAGTCCAGTGTTACCCATGTGGTCAGCCAGCACATATAGACATGGCTACAATAATACGAGGGGTGCTTCCTTATATAGGATTAATAGCGATTGGTATTGCATTGTGTGTGGCTTTCCCTCAAATTATTCTCTGGCTACCAGGTGCCATGATTAAGTAACGTATGATTAGGAAAAGGAGAAGTAGTTAATGGGTAGCAACGAAATGTATAAAAGTATAGCGAAAGGAGACAATTAAGTATGGGTAGACACTACGTCAAAGTACCACAAATGCCATGGTATGGTGATACCGAGCTGGAGATAGATTTCCCTGATTCATGGGATGTTAAAGTGGCCTATATGCATGGTCATAATGCTCCGCCCCTGAATGACAAAGAAATTAGAAAAGCCTTTGCCAATCCCATAGGTAGTAAAACTATAAGGGAACTAGCTAAAGGTAAGAAAGAGGTAGTGATAGTCTTTGATGACATGACACGTCCGACACCTTCTGCTGTGGTAATTCCTTATGTATTGGAGGAGCTTGCCACTGCAGGAATACCTGATGAGAACATCCGATTCATCTCAGCCCCCGGAACTCATGGTAAGATGAATGGGATAGAACTAAGGAAGAAGCTAGGAGAAGAGGTTATGGGCAGGTTTATGGTCTATAATCACAATCCTTATGAAAATTGTACCCCTGTCGGCTTTACCAGCCGTGGCACACCTGTACAAATTAATAGTGAATTTATGACCTGTGACCTGAAAATCGCTATTGGTGCTCTTGTACCACATCCACTTGTTGGATTTGGTGGTGGCGCAAAGATTATCGTCCCTGGTGTTACATCCATGGAAACCATACTGGCAAATCATGTACGGAATGGGCTTTTTTCACCATCAACACCCATAGGCATAATCGAAGGAAATGCTATGACAGAGGACAATAATGAAGCAGCCAGAATGGTTGGGCTTGACATTAAAATAGACACAGTTATAAACCTGAAGAGAGAGATAACTGCTCTGTTTGTTGGCGATGTAGTCGCGGAGTACGAAGAAGGGGTAAAGCTAGCCAAGGACCATTATGCCACGGATATGATTGACGATTGTGACATCTGTGTTGCCAATTGCTGGGCCAAAGGAAATGAGATGGGTTTGGCTCTTCGTAGAGCTGATCCACTTCTGGCTTCAGGGAAAGCAGGTGAAATGGTATTGTTGGTTACCACTCCAGAGGGGCAAATTAATCATTACCTCTGTAAGCGTGCTGGTAAAAGGCTTGGTGGTAGGGCATGGATTCCCAGGACTACATTACCCCCTAACACTAAAAGGCTTACTATCATGCAATCGTATGCTGATAGAGCTGGCATTGAATGGATAGCACCGCTTGATTCTGTCGAAGTTATGAAGACATGGAAGGAGTTAATCAGTGCTCTGGAGAATAGATATGACCATAAGGTAAAAGTAGCGGTGATACCTGATGGTACTATTCAGTATTTTCCTGCTGCCTCGGCATCAGGTCAATCACTTAGAAGTGAAGACCGTAGCCTGGATCTAACCGCAGTTAAATAATGGTTTTTACTTAGTTTTATAATTATTGCTACCTCCTTGAAAAGCGGGGGCATATATCCGCTGTTGAAAACATCATAGCCCCTGCTTTTTAAGGAGGTTATTAAGCAATAATCAACTTATATTTTGTTTTAAAGGAGGTTTATATATATGGCTGAGAATAAATATTTGGCAGCACTAAAAGAAAATGTTATAAATTTAGACTTCGATGGAATTGTAAAGGCTTCCTCAGAAGCTATGGAGGCGGGGGTGGACCCCAATGTGGCGATAGTCGATGGCATGGTGGCCGGAATGACTGTTGTTGGTGACAAATATGATTCTGGCGAGTATTTTCTATCCGAGCTGGTTGTTGCAGGAGAAGTGATGAGGGATGGCCTAAAAATCATTACTCCCTATATCAAAGGAGAGGCAGCCGAAAAAAGAGGCAAGGTAGTAATAGCTACAGTTGTGGGAGACGTGCATAACCTTGGAAAAGGCATAGTCATCACTCTATTGGGAGTGCGAGGGTTCGAGGTAATTGATTTGGGAACAGATGTACCTACCAATAAAATCATCAATGCCGTGAAAGATAATAAGCCTGATATACTTGGGCTATCGGCACTGCTCTCAACGACAATGCCCAGGATGGGAGATGTAATTGACGGTTTAAAGGCTGCAAACCTTAGGGATAATATCAAGGTTATTCTGGGTGGTGCACCTATGTCACCACAGTATGCTGAACGACTTGGAGCCGATTATGGAACAAATAAGGCTATGGATGGTGTGCACAAGTGCGAGCAATGGATAGCTCAACGAAAGGGAGGTAAATAAGATGGCCGAAATGACGCAACGTGAAAGAATAATGGCTACAATCCGCAAGGAGCGTGTGGATAAGTTGCCCTTCCTCCATAACTGGAGGCACATGCAGCAAGGCCGGGCAGAACGCGAATGCAGGATGAAGGGAATGGGTATTAGCTGGTCACGGCCAAGCTACATCTACACAATGCATGGGGTCACAATGACTGAAACGCAGGAGGTGACAACGGGAGAGCAGCTTATTCACCGGACATATTCTACTCCCGTGGGTGAGATCTTTGTGGAAGAGAAAAGGAATCTTGGTGTAGAACAATGGCATGCGCTCAGAGGCTGGGATGATGTCCAGCCGTGGCAGGTGCAACGTGCTATCAAAGGGCCAGAGGACTACAAAGTACTCAAATACATGATTGAAAACACAGAATACTCTGCTGATTATCACCCTATTGAGCAGGCTAAAGACTGGCTGGGTGAAGATGGGGTGGTAATAGATTTCCTTCCGCATTCCCCGATACATGAGCTGTTAATTACCTGGATTGGGGCCGACGGAGGTCAGTTTTTCATTCATCAAGCTAAATATCCTGACCTAGTTGAAGACCTCTACAAGGCTCTCGCCAAGAGTTATGAACCAATGTACGAAATAGCCGCAAAATCTCCAGCAGATTTCGTATTTGTAGGAGAAAACCTTGATGGATTTCTGGTAAACCCAAGGTTGTTTGAGAGATATTATATGCCAGAATACGAGAAGATGGCGAAAGTTTTTCATGAACATGGGAAGTTATTCGCTGCTCATATGGATGGAAGCGTGGCTACTCTGAAGAACTTAATCGCCAAGACTCCGATAGATATAGTAGAGGCACTACATTCGCCGCCGATGGGGGACCTTCCAATTGGAGAAGCTCTCTCGCTTTGGAAAGACAAGGTTATTTGGACTGGATTTCCGGCATCTGTTTATGCAAATGGACCTGAAGCGGTGAAGAAACACATGCTCAGTCTCCTGAGGGAGGTTGGGGCAGGTGACCGGCTGATAGTAGAGGTTTCTACGGAAAATCAAGTGTCCAACGAGAATATGCGCATGCTTACCTCTGTCCTTGAAAACGCCACCCTTCCCCTGACAATGGAGAAGATTGACGAAATTGAACGATCACTGGGCTAATATCAACAGGTATTATAAATGGAATCTTCATTACACTGTTAGTATCTTGCCATACTTTAATAACCCATTTGCTTGGCATGAGAATACACATAGCAAACTGGTCCGCTAATAATTCATTGAAGTACTTTTTTCTGCTATCCATTTTTGTAGATACTGAGCTTGTGTGGCGAAATGCCAGGATATGAAAAGCTTCATGAAATAATGTAAATTTCCTATTTTCTAAAGATTCATTTGTATTAAGTTGCACTATCCATTCATTATTCCAGTACCAGAGGGCTCCATGAAGGTTTATTAGTGGTAAATACCGTATCTCTATATGATGGTTCTTGTCCACTATAGATATAACATCCGCTGGTACAGGATGGCAAACAACGCACCCCATGGTTAAGCACTTCTGTGCCAACTTTTCTATAAATACAGTTAAGACTTAAATCACCAATCGTTAATCGCTCCGTAAAATATAAACATCATCTGCACAAATGCCTGTATAACTGACATTATATACCCTGAGAAATGTTCTATGCATAACATTGAACAAAACATCGTTTTGTTACTCAATCCCAGTCTATCCAGCTACAGGGGTGCAGTCCATTATATTGCAAGATAATACTAATTATCTTTATTAGCTGGTCATCTCGTAGTCATCCAACAAGAACAGACAGCAACCTTTTATAAACTTATCTGCAGAATGATATAGTATCTCTTGATAATGGAAAGGCTTATAAAAAGGTTGATATTAAGAATAGCCGGATTGGGCGCTAATTTGCACAAGGTTATATTCGGTGTTGCCTTTTCTCTGCTATGGGCAAGGGTCATGTATGCCATTTGGAACCAACCCTCATACCTGACGTTTATCTGGTTCTATCTTGGCCTCGGGAGCATGCTCTTGAAATGGATATTCTTTGAAATAATAGACAGGTTACGCGTTAAAATAAAAATGAAATCGGTGCAAAAAGAACTTGAAGAGGCTGATATCCGCGTCCAGCAATCTATTGCAGGCAGTTACCAGGAAGAATCCAAGGGGCAAGAAACTATGCTGTCGCCTATCAGCATGGAAGAGAAGATGAATAGGCTGGAAATTGAAGTATCGCTCCTGGCAGATATGGTTGGGACTGCTATTCAGAGATCTATGGAATCTCTACAGAACAAGGATATAACTCTTGCCAATAGCACTATCCAGGATGAGAAAGATGTGGACCGAAAAGAATTCGCTATTCGAAATAACTGTATTGAAATTATTAAAACCAGCCTGTCAAGGGATAAACATTTATACAAGATAGTTGCCATACTCGGTATTATCACTGAACTGGAGCGCATTGGAGACTATGCAGAAGGTATCGCAAGAATTACTTTGATGATTGGCAATGAGCCCTCAATGGAGTTGCCAGCAAACATCTCAAGAATGGCTGCAAAAGGATTAACAATGCTTCGAGGGGGCATTCAATCTTTTATAGAAAACGATATTGAAAAAGCTATACATATCTGTAAACTGGATGATGAGATTGATGTCATGTATGACGATACATTTCGCGAGCTTATCCTGTTCATGGTACGGGATTCAAGCACCATTACCAAGGCTACTCGCCTGATATGGGCAGCCCATAACCTCGAGCGATTTGCTGACAGAGTCACCAATATCTGCGAGTGGGTCCCCTTTAGTGTAAGCGGTGAAATGAAAGATATTGGTGCCTCAAAATACTAAAAGCTAATCACTACATTTTACCATGATGCAGTATGGAAATAAGCAACCAGAACCCCATTACACCAGCTCCAGCAAAACCAATTACCCCAATAAGCGGTATTCCTCTCCACATAGGAGGTGTTTTTGACATGACGATGAGTGCAGAGCCGACAATCAAAGCAGCCAGAACAATTGCGTAGGCGATACGGTTGCTGACCTGGTCTCCTTTAGCCAGTACCGGTTCAAGTCCTTTGTGCTCAAATTCTATCTTGACTTCTCCAAGTTTAATCTGCTCGATTATCTCTCTTATTTCAGTGGGCAGGTCACGAGCCAGAAGAGCAAACTCTGATATCGATAAATAGGCATCCTTTGCCACTCTCCGAGCGCTTAGACGGTCTTTTAGCAGTTTACTGGCAAATGGTTTTATACGGCTCATCATATCAAAGGTTGGGTATATGCTGCTGCCCACTCCTTCAATGGTAATCAAGGCTTTTATCAATAAATATATGTCTGGAGGTAACTTCACTTTATGAGCGACAACCAATTCAAACAAACTGGTCAAGAGTCCCCCTACATTTATGTCTTTTAGTGGTAGGTCATAGTATTCATCTACCAGCTCAGACACCTCATATTCAAACCTGTCAGAGTTTTCAATATACCTGCTCCCTGACAGTTGTAAAGTGGCTCTTATTATTCTCTTCACGTCTCTGTTTACAATGCCGACCGTTATATCACCAAGGCATTCTCTGTGACTGGGTAACAGGCTTCCCATCATGCCGAAATCAATAAAACAGATGATATTATTATCCAGAACCATGATATTGCCAGCGTGTGGGTCCGCATGAAAGAAACCCTGTTCGAATACCTGTTTGAGGACTAAATCAGTGCCGCGATTGGCAATGATTTCGGGGTCATTACCCTCCGCAATAAGAGCCTCGACATTGGAGACTTTGATGCCATCAATCAATTCCATGGTCAGGATTTTCCTGGTAGTGAGATCTCTATAGACCTTTGGTACATAAATTGTCGGGTCTGCCTTAAAGTTTCTACTAAACCGGTTAACATGCTTAGCTTCTATTGTAAAGTCGATCTCTTCCCTTATAGTCCGTTCAAATTCTCTGATTATACCCACGGGATTTATTATCTTCATTCCATAGAGATATTCCTCCATCAACGTAGCTAGATTAAGCATTATTCCCACATCAATATCTATAACCTTTTTTATCCCTGGTCGCTGTACTTTGATAACCACCTGCTCACCACTCAGTAGTACAGCTTTGTGAACTTGTGCTATCGAGGCTGAGGCAATGGGAATATCTGTGAATTCCTTGAAAAGGGAGGAAATAGCTGCGCCAAGTCCTTCTTCAATCATGCGCCTGGCTTCTGCTGTAGAAAAGGGAGGAACCAGGTCCTGCAATTTCTCGAGTTCAACAATAAGTTCTTTGGGCAACAAGTCTGGCCGGTTACTCATTATCTGGCCAGCCTTAACGAAAGTTGGACCGAGTTCTTCCAGTGCTAATCGTACCCGTTCCCATCTGGTATAAGTCTTGATCTTTACATCAGCTTGCCTTCTGAGGAGCTTCTTACCCAAATCAATATGCTTCGGAAGGTGGATGTGACTAATCATATCCCCAAAGCCATGCTTCACCAGCACTATTACTATAGCTTGATAACGCTTAATGTGCTTATAGGTATAACCTATTGTTCTGATTCTATAAACCATCGCTTTATATCTATTTGATAGCGCTCGATAAAAACGTTATATTATCTCAATCATAACCCGACACTATTCCACTTTTTGCAGCTTTTCCAGCTTTTCGATCCGCTCCTCGAGTTGTTGTAAATCTTTGCGTGATGGGCTGTTCAATTTCTCCAGGGTATTATCCACAAATTTCTCAACCTGGTCCTTCAGGTTTTTTCTTGCCTCATCCGATTGCTTCAGCAGGTCCTCAGCTAGCTTCCTGCCTTCTTCCTCCGAGAGTTTATCCTCTTCTGCAATCTTTTTAGCCGCTTCTTCAATTTTATCCCTGGTCATAGCAGCAATCCCTATTCCTAATAAAAGGGTTTTCCTCACTATATCTAACATCTTTTTTATCCTCCTTATTTATGTAAAACTGCCCTTCTTTTTTCTTCCCTTAAAAATAATAATGGCATTAACAACCGCTCTTACAAAGCAATTCCAATGCCACTTTATCACTACATCTTACTACCCCCACTGCTTCAATATTTAGTTTTGTTCAGTTATTACACCTGTACCAACTCCATTATAATGGTTTTAGTGAAACTGTCAATACAGTTGAACTCCTAAAAACGGTCCAACGGTAATTTCAATCAATAACCTGCTGGACTTACCTCCATCTTTGGGCCAATCATTATCTGAAATTTTTTAGGATTTAGACATGCCTTGCAGAGGATAAGCAGGAGGAATCCATGCCATGATTAGCGGTTATGGGTGGAACGCCGCAGCTCCTGCGCGATTATTTTGAGCTTCTTTTTGGAGCGTTGTTAGCCTCACCAATAGCGGGCGAGTCTCATTCCATGAGTATCGAAAATACAGCAAACAAGCTATTGATAACCTGCCTGGCCAGCAGCAATAATGTAATATTAGATTGTCAACGGTCAGGGACCGGCCAACATCTTACATCACAGGCCGCAAATGTAAAATAG
>CAYPSP010000044.1:0-7910 GCA_964413335.1 uncultured Dehalococcoidales bacterium | reverse complement strand
AAATATTGTAAGTATCAACCTGTTTTATATACTGTTCAGTTGCTCCGATTGAATATCCATAAGAGTATCGTGACTCTATCCGATTATTTTACAATAATGTCACGCATAAGCTGTTTCTCCCTTGCCTGCATCTTAGCTTCATCAGCGGTTTCCTCATGGTCATATCCGAGGAGGTGAAGTACTCCGTGAATGAGTAGCAAGGTCAACTCCTTGTCAATCGGGTGTCCCTGTTCAGCAGCCTGTACCTCTGCCTGGGGGTATGAGATAATCACCTCTCCCAGGTGGGTTATATCGTCGGGCGGTAGCATAAAAGGAAAGGGTTCCTTTTCTTCTCCCGCTGCCATCATGCAGAAGGAAAGGACATCGGTAGGGCGGTCTATACCCCGATAGTCGCGATTTAGCCTGTGTATCGTCTCATTGTCGGAGAAGACGATGCTCATCTCGCAAGGAGAAGGAGATTTTTCAAGTTCAAGAACTTGTTGAACTATACTACGTATATTATCTTCGTTAACTAACTCCCTGAAGTCTTCCTTAACGGAGACTTCGATTTCATCTGGCATACCAAAGATTACTCCTCTGTTTATATTGGAAGACAACCACTATTCTTTCATGTGTCATTGACGCCATTATAGATGTTTGGACGCTTTTATTGAAGTCTGAAGCGGTTGTTTACTGGCTTTATATCTTTTCAACTAATAAAATAGTAGAGATGAAAATAACTCCACTTAGACGGCAATATCTCAGGGTGAAGAAAAAATATCCTGAGGCGATAGTATTCTTTCGACTGGGAGATTTTTATGAGACGTTTGACGAAGATGCCAGGATTACTTCGAGGGAGCTGGATATTGTACTGACCTCCAGAGAGATGGGGAAAGGCCAGAAAGTTCCCCTGGCAGGAATACCTTATCATGCTGTAGATAATTATCTGGCAAGGCTCATCAATCGAGGCTATAAGGTTGCTATTTGTGAACAACTTAGCCCTCCGGGCAATGGATTGGTGGAGAGGGATGTGGTTCGTGTAGTGACACCAGGGACAGTAGTGGAGACAAATCTGCTTGAGAGTAAAAGCAATAACTTCCTTGCCAGCTTGATTGTCGAGGGGGATAAAGCAGGGATTGCTTATGTTGATATTACAACGAGTGAGTTTGCAGTCACTCAATTGTCTATGGAAAAGCTTTCCTGTGAACTGGAAAGGCTGCAACCTCGCGAGATGCTTGTTCCAGATACTGCTGCGGAGGAACTACTGAGTGAACTACCTGATTCGATATTGGCCTGCCTGACCAGGGTGGACGAGTATTATTTTGACACTGAGATAGCTCAAGCTACTTTACTTGAGCATTTTGGGGTAGCTATGCTGGAAGGTTATGGCTGTGCTCATTTACCGCTGGCTATCGGAGCGGCAGGCGCCCTGCTTCATTATATAAAGGAGACTCAGAAGGAAGCCCTATCGCAATTAAGCAATTTAAATACCTATTCGACGGATTCCTTTATGATATTAGACGGGCAGACGGCTCGCAATCTTGAAATAATGAAGGGAGGAAGATGGGGAGAAAGTAATAATTCGCTACTTACCACTTTAGATGTTACCAGGACAGCTATGGGAGGACGCATGCTAAAAGAGTGGATGGGACATCCGCTTATCGATATTTTGGCATTGAATCAGCGGCAGGAGGCAGTTGCCTGGTTTTATAGCGATGCTATGCTTCGAGGCAAAGTGGTCTCTGTCCTGTCAGATATTGCTGATTTGGAGAGAATTATTAATCGTGTGAGGAATGGCAGGGTGCTGCCGAGGGAGCTTATTGCTCTGCAATCAGGCCTGGAGAAAATACCAGAGTTGAGCGATTACCTGGCGGTGGATTCCTTGGGTTGGTTAAAGGGAGAACTGAAACCCTGTCAGGAGACGGTTGCCCTTATCGCAGTTGCTATTGCGGATGAACCGGGGACCTTTGAGCAGGGTGGGGTGATAAGGGATGGCTTTTCTACAGAACTGGATGACATTCGAAGTAAATCTAAAAATGCCAGGCAATATTTGTCAGAAATAGAAAGAAGAGAGAGAGAACGGACGAAGATTAAGTCGCTGAAAGTGGGATATAACAGGGTGTTTGGCTACTACATAGAGGTGTCTCGTGCTAATCTTGCCCTGGTACCCCCTGAATATATTCGCAAGCAGACTCTGGCAGAGGCGGAGCGTTATTATACGCCTGAAATTAAAGAATACGAGTCTCTTATTCTCAATGCACAGGAAAAGATACTGGATTTAGAGACCACAGTTTTTCATCAGGTATGTCAACAGGTAGGGGCTGCGGCAGAGAGAATATTGGTTATAGCCCGAACTGTAGCGCGAATCGATATCCTGTGCAGTTTTGCTGAAGTGGCAGCACAATATGGCTATGTCCGTCCAGTATTAACCCTGGACAATATAATAGAGATTAAGAGTGGACGACATCCCATCGTGGAAAAGAGTGTAGGCAGTGATAGATTTGTTCCTAACGATACCTATCTCAGTGCTGATGAGCAGGTTATCATTCTAACGGGACCTAATATGTCAGGGAAATCTACGTATCTCAGGCAGGTAGCGTTAATAGTATTTATGGCCCATATTGGCAGTTTTGTTCCAGCCGAAGCTGCTACCATTGGGATAACAGATCGAATTTTTACACGTATAGGAGCACAGGAAGACCTCGCAGCGGGGCAGTCTACTTTCATGGTGGAGATGACAGAGACGGCAAATATATTGCACAATGCGACACCTCGTTCTCTGGTCATATTAGATGAGATTGGCCGGGGCACCAGCACCTACGACGGACTTTCTATTGCCTGGGCAGTAACTGAGTTCATTCATAACAATCATTCGATGGGAGCCAAGACCCTGTTCGCCACGCATTATCATGAACTGGTGAAGCAAGCTGATATCCTCCCCAAGGTTAAGAACTACACCGTTGATGTCGTTGAGGAAAAGGGGAAGGTCATCTTTTTGCATAAGGTTATTCCTGGTAGTGCAGATAAGAGCTATGGTGTTCATGTGGCTAAACTGGCGGGAATGCCCCAGTCGGTTATCAATCGTGCACAAATGATTTTAGATGGGATTGAAGAACATAATGGTTTAAACAAAACCATGCTTAGTGGGTTGCGAAGGAAAAAGCCAGCAAAGCAACTACCCCTTCTACCTGCAGAGACTCCGATGGAAGAGGAGTTAAAGAAAATAGATGTTGACTCTTTATCACCGCTGGAAGCGATTACAAAACTGTATGAGCTTAAAAGAATAATGAAGAGAGATAAATAAAGAAAAAGAAGTAACTAATATAGCTGCACAGGATAGCTGATACAGTTTAGAAAGGAAGGTATTATTGATGAATGGATTAGGACAGGACATTGCTTTTTATATGGTTGTGTTACTTTGGTTGGCCAGGGTTGTAATCTGGACTCTTCTCTGTACGTTGCTTGCTTTTCTTGGGATAGGGGTTATGGATGCTTTAACTCCACATATACATCAAAGGGAGCGAGTGGGAGAAGACCCCGTTGCAGTGGGCCTTTTCGTTGCTGGATTTCTGATACTAATAGGCATGGTTATCCATGGCGTGGTGACTGGTCCCATGGTAATAGGGGGAGGAGTGTTGCGTAGCGTAATTGATCCTGGCAGGTTGGGGTTGGTGACGGTTAGCTTTTTTGTCAGCCTACTGTTAGGGATTCTCCTGTTGGCTATCATGGATAAATTAACACCGAAGATACCTTTTAAGAATGTTGAACATAGCTCAATAGCTACAGGGATTTACGTTTTTGGTTATCTGGTTTTTTTCGGCCTGATTATTCATGCTGCTCTGGTTATGCCATTGTGAGAGTATATGTTTTTACATAAGAGAACTATATTATTTGCTGCTTTAGTCTTGTTACTGGCGATACCGGCTTGCGTTGTAGCCATGCCCTCCGTCAATTACTATGTGGAGGGGAGGGACATCTTTGATGATTGGGACATATGTCGTACCAATGCTGCTGGTGCTAATGGATTCTTTTCAATCACATCAGGGACTGAACTCGAGCCCATTATTGCAGAGGAGAGTCTTGGAGAGAACGCTGCTGTTGCCTATAGCACTGGCTTGAAATTTGTATCAGAATATCCTGATATCAATCAAAGAGCGGAGCAGATTTTTTATTTCGTTCGCGATAATGTTAGATATACCTCAGACAAGAGCCAGTTTGGATTTCCTGAATTTGCTCAGAATGCTGACGAATTAGGAACTATTATCGTGAATGAGGGCGTTGCCTATGGTGATTGTGAGGACTATGCCGTCTTGCTGGCTGTTATGTATAAGGGGGCTGGATTACGTTCAGCTTTAGTGCTGGCTCCAGACCATGCTGCTGCCCTGGTGCATTTACCTGAGTATAAGGGGGCTATTCGCACGTTATCTGTGGATGGCGAATCAGGTTGGGTTTGGGCTGAAGCTACCGGGAGCAATAACCCGTTGGGATGGATGCCTGATGGTTATGAGGGGAAAGAGCTAAGGGTGCAGGAGATTGTAGATGTAGCAGTAATAGCGGGAGCTCCCCCTGACAAGGAAGCTATAACAGTAATAAGGAATGAGGGGGGAGGAGAAAGAGGAGGCGTCCCGGTGCCCTCTTTCTTTACGATAGTTGCCATAATGTGGTTTCTTTCCCTGTTTCGGAGACGTCGCCGAGGTTAGGGGAGGTTGACTGTAGTAGTAGATATTACAGGCTATGTTGTTTAGAAGTCTGAGACAGGCAACTCAGTCAATTTGCCATAGCATAGTAATCGGTCTCCCTCCAGTAGCAGCTCATTTTCCTCGGGGAATGGTAAAATATTGCCATCCCTTTCTATTGCCAGTATGCTGAATTCTTTGCTATAGAAGTCGTAGTCTTTAAGTTTAAGCCTCAGCATGTTCTCGCGCCAGTTTACTGAGAGCCTGACTATGCCATATTCTCCTGTTTTGAGAAGTAGTTCATCCATTATTAATCGAGAGGCTGCTCTTTTCTTTTGGAGAGAGCGGACGATTACAGAGCTCAGTTTATTTACGATACCAAACCGCATAGATAGAGTAATAACAAGTAGGGGTAAAAGAGCAATTATAATATGAGCCAAAGTTGGAGCTATCAGGCCATTTCGAAGGTAAAGTATCAATATCAGGATGAAGACAATAATTCCAGTGTTGCCGATGAAGATGAGCCAGGCAGCTATTCTGCGACATCTTGGATGATTAACTATGGATTCTGCTTCGCTGGTGGTAAAGCCGGTCCCTGAAAGTGCAGAGAGAGACTGAAAACGCGCTTTACTTCGCTCCATTCCTGTTATTTCAAAGGCGATAGCTCCCAACCAGAATATAAACAGCCATGCAATGAGAAATATCAATAACACCAGTATTTGCATGTTTCCCTCCTTTGCCTCCAGTGTAAGGAAAAATAGAGGCTGAGCAACTCTCTGGGATTATATCGCAGATGGGAGATAGCAACAATAGCTTGTGCTCTATGCTATGAAAACGTATAATCCTTAAAGGAAGAGATTAATTTTAAAAAGGTGGTTTATGGTTGGGCAATGTCTGAGATAAGACAGGATATCACTACAGAAGAATGGGTAATAATGGCTAGGGAGAGGGCTGTAAGACCCCATGATTTTGAAAACAAGCGAGATAGAATCCCTGTGCCTGTTTTCTTGTCTTCATGCCCTTTCTGTCCTGGTAATGAGGAAAGGACCCCGGAAGAGACTCTATCATATCTGAATGTCACGACTGGCAAATGGCAGGTTAGGTCCTTTGTCAATCGTTACCCTGCCCTTACCCCTGGGGGTAGCAGGGAAAGGAGAAAAGAAGGGGATTTGTTTATAAGCATGGATGGAGTTGGAACTCACGAAGTGATTGTCGAGGGGCCAGGACACAATCGAATACTTGCTATAATGAATGACGAGGAAGTGTGGGCAGTATTGCGTGCTTATAGGGAACGATATAGGGCACTTATTAAGCTATCCTTTGTACAATTGGTTCTTATCTTTAAAAATCATGGGCAGTCGGCAGGCACCTCGCTGGAGCATCCACATTCTCAGATAATTGCAACGCCACTTGTACCACGACATATCAGGATGCGTTGTGATGTAGCGATTCGTTATTATGACTATAATTGTCGATGTCTTTACTCCGATATCATTGCTAATGAGAAGAGTCATGCCACGCGGATGGTGATGGAGACGGATAAATTTGTAGCCTTTCATCCTTTTGCCTCTCGTTCTCCTTTCGAGACCTGGATTATGCCCAAGAGATATGAAGCCTCCTTTGCTAATGTTACTGATGAAGAGCTGGAAGATCTATCTCATACCTTACGAATTACGCTGTTGAAATTATATAAGGGACTAAATAATCCTGACTACAACTTTGTTATTAGCTCTGTCCCGAAAAGTGATGAAAATAATGGGTACTATCTATGGCATATGAGAATTATCCCGCGTCTAGTTGAGGTGGCAGGATTTGAAATAGGATCGGGGATACACATTAATACTGCTTTGCCTGAGGAAACCGCTTCTTTTATCAGAGGGGTAAAAGTTTAATAATTATCTGTCATGACAGGGAATAGAAAATGACCTGTTGTAGTTGTTTGGAAAATGAAAGGCAATGAACAGGAAGAAAAAATGGATTGCCTAGAAAAAGGGGAGTGAATACTGATGAAAGGCCATAAGATAGTTCAAATTGAAGATTACGAAAAGTATGTGGGGACTGAAACGGTAGAGCGTATCATAAAAAAGGCCATGCCACTGCAGGACTTTCATATCGTCAATGTAAATTCCACGTATTATGGGGGTGGAGTCTCAGAGCTTTTATCTTCGACGACCTTGCTGATGAACGGCCTGGGAATAGATACTGGATGGCGAGCCGTCCATGGCCCCCCTGACTTTTTTAGTATAACCAAAAAGATGCATAATGCTCTCCAGGGAGGAAATATTAATCTCAGCTCTAGGAAAATACAAATTTATGAGGATGTCATTTATGAAAATGCCATCAGAAATCATCTGGACCATGATATAGTCATAATACATGATCCTCAACCACTGCCCCTAATCGAGCATTACAGGAAGAGAGGGCCATGGATATGGCGTTGCCATATTGATTTATCTCATCCAGACAGGAAACTCTGGAAATATCTTAGCCAATTTGTAGAAAAATATGATGCCTCTATTGTTAGCATCAAGGAATATGCACAGGATATCCGGACGCCACAGATGATTTTCATGCCGGCTATAGACCCCTTTTCTATAATAAACAAGGAGATGAGCGAGGAGGAAATAGATGAAAGGTTGACTCATTATAGTATTCCCACCGATCTTCCTTTGGTAGTACAGGTTTCGCGTTTCGATCGATGGAAAGACCCTGAAGGGGTTATTAAGGCATTTAAACTGGCAAGGAAAGAGGTTGATGCCACGCTGGTATTGCTGGGCAATGTGGCTACTGACGACCCTGAAGGGGTTGATGTATACAATTCTCTACTGGGCGAGAAGGAGGAGCGTATCATAATCCTGAGTTATCAGGATGGAGCGCTGGTGAATGCACTGCAGCGCAGGGCGATGGTGATATTGCAGAAATCTCTCCGTGAAGGTTTTGGATTAACGGTATCAGAGGCAATGTGGAAAGGGACTCCTGTTATTGGAGGCAATGTGGGTGGTATTCGCTACCAGATAGAGGATGGAGTCAATGGTTTTCTGGTTTCCTCGATACAGGAAGCAGCGGACAGGATAGTGCAGCTACTAAAAAATGAAAAGCTCTGTGCTCAATTGGGAGGTAGAGCTCGAGAAACAGTGAGAAAGAACTTTCTTATGACCCGTTATCTGGAACAATATCTCGAGCTATACAATTCTTTTGAGACCAACTTCCGTTTAAGAACGATGATAGGTACTGTGCGTTAGTGATATAAATACT
>CAYPSP010000043.1:0-7914 GCA_964413335.1 uncultured Dehalococcoidales bacterium | reverse complement strand
TGTGCTATACTTGAAGCAAGTTACAGTTTAGATTATATCAAGCTTCACTGAAGCTATTTACACAGCGTCTGCTAAAGTATTTTATGACCCTAACTCTAACTAATAATAAAAGAGGAGGTCATCCAATGAGTTTCGAAGATAAGACCGTCAAATGTGCCGATTGTGGCAACACTTTTACTTTTACTGTAGAAGAACAGGAATTTTTCCAGTCCAAGGGCTATACCAACACGCCGAAACGTTGTACGGAATGCCGCCGCGCAAGGAAATCAGAGCGCAACGGTAACGGTAACGGTAATGGTTACAGCAACAGCAGTTATGGTGCCCCGCGACAAATGTTCCCAGCGATTTGTGCCGAGTGTGGTAAGAGTACCGAAGTTCCGTTTCAGCCTAGCCAAGACAGGCCAGTTTACTGCAGCGATTGTTTCAGAAAAATCCAAGCTAGTAGATAAGTATGATTAAATCGTGAGTCACGTCCGTGTTGGGTAACCAGCATGGATGTGACTCACGGTTATTTCCTCCATGTTTCAATAGCCTTGAGTTAACCTCTCTTACAGTATCACTTTCTAACAATAGTCGTCGTAATCTATCACGGACTTACGCAATATTCTGTGTCTCTGATTGTTACCACTGTGATTGGTACAGAAAAGGGGGCAAGACAACTTTTTCCCCCTCTAATTTGATTAGCGCACAATTATTAGAGACAGGTCATTAACTGAGCATCTTTATCTGGTTGCCATTTGTAAAAAATACAGGTGGACAGGCCTCAAGCATTTGACAAACAGTTGGTATGAGGGGGTATAATACAAATGTGAAATTGAGACTCAGTCGCAAACAGGGTGACAAAATGCAGGGGCATCCAATGACTGCCCAACGGCGTCTGCTTTTGGAACTGATACAGCATGCGGACGGGCATATAGATGCCAGGGAACTGTACCGACTTGCCAATAATAAAGGTGAGTTAATCAGCCCTGCAACTATATACCGCAGTCTGAATCTCTTCAAGCAACTGGGATTGGTTGATGAGAGAAGGCTCGGTAAGATGCATTGCTACTATGAGATAAAGCGCAATTCTGAACATCAACACATGGTGTGTAATTGCTGTGGAAAGATTATTGAGATAGAAAGCCCGTTGATTCGCAAACTGGTGAATCAAGTGCAGCATGAGCATAATTTTAATGTTACCAAGGTTGAATTTTACTTAGAGGGTTACTGTGAGCAATGTAGCGATAAAGAAACTCACAAAATGGTTTGGAAGAGCCCGAAGAACAGGAGGTGAAATATGCCTAATGGATTTGGTAGAGGGGCAGGTGGAAGGTTTGCTATGAGAGGGGGAATGGGGTTTGGTTTCCGTGGAAGTTCTCCGCCTTGGCCTTATGTAGGATTGGGAAGAGGAGGACTGCCAAGGGGTTATTATTATTCCAGTGGTGTCACTGGTCCTCAGACGACAGCGCCCTATCAGCAGTATACAGCACCTGTTTCTGGTAATAATCCAGTTGAACCTCGGCTAAGCCCGGAGCAAGAACTGGACTATTTAAAGAATCAGTCTCAATCAATAAAGGCTGAACTAGAGCAAATAGAGACCAGAATCAATAAACTGCAAGAGGAGAGTTAGAAAACTGATTATTATGATAAAAATTAAAAGGAAAAAATTATGAGGATTGCTATTTCGAGTACGGGTTCCACCACTGATGCCGAGGTAGAGCCACGTTTTGGTCGCTGCCAGTATTTCATTATTGTAGACCCTGAGACAATGGAAATGGAGTCCATACAGAACAATAATGCCATGGCTTCTGGTGGGGCAGGCATCTCAACAGGGCAAGTGATTGTAAGTAAAGATGTTGGAGTTGTGCTTACTGGAAACTGCGGCCCCAATGCCTACCGGGTATTGTCCGCCGCTGGAGTTCAGGTAATAACCGGCGTTTCCGGAAAGATTAAGGACGCCATTGATAAATACAAAGAGGGAGCATTTAAAGCTTCCCCGCAGGCTAATGTGGCTGACCATTTCGGTGCAGGCGCAGGTTCTGGTGCCGGTATGGGAATGGGTCGGGGTATGGGACGTGGCATGGGTAGAGGCGTGGGTGGAGTTATGGGAACTGGAACGGGGCCAGTACAGAGCCCTGCGGCAGAATCTGATAATCCGGCTCAGGAGATAGAAGCACTCAATTCCCAGTCAAAGGCGCTGGCTCAACAGATAACTGATATCCAACGACGTATAGAAGGATTAGAAAAGAAGGGGAGATTATAATAATGCCAATATATGAATACCAGTGTACAAAATGTGGAGAAAGTTTCGAGGTCAGGCAGTCAATGGGAGCAGATGGTTCCAGCCTGAATTGCCCTAAGTGCAAGGCAGAGAACCCAAAACGGCTGATTTCTTCTTTCAGCAATATAGGTTCAGAGTCGTTTGGATCATCAGGATATAGTGGCTCTACCTGTAGTACAGGTACCTGTGGATTGCCACTAATGTAGTAAATAACAATAATGGAGGTGTAATTATGCCTAGAGGAGACGGAAGTGGACCCCCAGGAGGGGGAGGCCCGGGTAGTGGAAGAGGAATGGGAAGAGGAACTGGAGGCGCAGGCAGGATGGGGGGTGACCAACCAGGTTCGGGCCCAAGTGGGAACTGTGTTTGCCCTGCTTGTGGTGCCAGGGCAACTCATCAGATAGGAAAACCCTGTAACACTATCAGCTGTCCTAATTGTGGGGCAAGAATGACACGGGAATAAAATGATAATTTCTATTGCCAGTGGTAAGGGGGGCACGGGCAAGACTTTGGTAGCTACCAGCCTTGCCCTTTCCTTAAAAGAAAAATATCGTGTACAACTCTTGGATTGTGACGTGGAGGAACCGAACGACCACGTTTTCTTGAAGCCTGTAGCTACTTATAAAGAAACAGCTTCAGTCATGATTCCTGAGGTAGATGACAACAAATGCAACTACTGTGGTAGATGTGCAGAGGTTTGTGCTTACAATGCTATCGCAGTGGTGAAGCAAAAGGTGCTTATCTTTCCAGATCTCTGCCATGGCTGTGGTGCCTGTAGTTATCTCTGCCCTGAAAAGGCTATCTCGGAGAAGGCAAATGGAATTGGTGTAATAGAGAAGGGATATGCAGATAACATTGACTTTGTTCAAGGAAGACTTGCAATTGGCAAGGCTATGGCACCGCCAATTATTAGAAGAGTAAAAGAGCTTGTTGATAATGATAGAGTGGCAATTATAGATGCATCACCCGGAACATCTTGTCCTGTTATTGAGGCGGTGAAGGATAGCGATTTTTGCTTGCTGGTAACTGAACCAACGCCATTTGGGTTGAACGACCTTATGCTGGCAGTGGAAGCAATTAAAAAGCTTGGTATAGACTGCGGAGTGGTACTCAATCGTGTTGGTGTAGGAGATAGTAAGACCGAGGAATATTGTCGTAAAGAGAATATTCCAATCATGATGACAATTCCACTGGATACTGAGATTGCTCACTTGTATTCTCGAGGAATTACTCTGGCCGAGGGTATGCCGCAATGGAAGAACAAGTTTCTGGAGCTTTTTGATAGCATCAAGGAACTGATAGGAGATGGTAATTGAAAGAGTTAGTAATCTTGAGTGGTAAGGGTGGAACAGGAAAGACCAGTATAGTGGGCTCCTTTGCGGCGGTTGCACAGAGGAAAGTGCTGGTTGACTGCGATGTTGATGCTGCTGACCTTAATCTGTTGCTTAGCCCTACTATCCAAGAGGAAAATGAATTCTGGAGCGGGCAGGTTGCTTTTATTGACAGGCAAAAATGTACCGAGTGCGGACTTTGCCAGGAACTGTGCCGCTTCGATGCTATTAATGATTTTAATGTTGATCCTGTGGCCTGTGAAGGTTGTGGTTTTTGTTATCATATCTGCCCTGTTGAGGCGATTACCATGCAGGATTGTATGGCGGGGAAGTGGTTTGTTTCGAGTAGTAAATATGGTCCCTTAGTTCATGCCCGCCTGGGGGTAGCCCAGGAAAACTCCGGCAAGCTGGTGGCACTGGTCAGGAAGCAGGCCAGGGAGATTGCCATGAAAGAGGAATTTGATTACATTATCAGCGATGGACCGCCAGGTATTGGCTGCCCGGTCATCTCTGCTTTGTCAGGGGCAGATATGGCTCTGCTGGTGACTGAGCCAACATTATCCGGAATACATGACTTTGAGAGAGTGCTCAGTGTTTGCCAGCACTTTGATATTCCCGCTATGGTTTGTATCAATAAGTACGACCTTAATAAGGACAATACCCGGCAGATTGAAGAGTTTTGTCGCAATCAGGGAGTCCAGGTCGCCGCAAAGATTCCGTTTGATAATGTTGTTACCGAAGCTATTGTGCAGGGTCTTCCTGTTGTGGAATACTCAAAGGGTGAGGTTTCTGGACAGATAGAATCACTATGGCAGAAACTTAGTGAGGCGCTTGAAGGATAGGGAGGCAAATTATATTAATGAGTAAAGAGAGTATCAAAGCAATACTGACTGAATTACCAGAAGGGGTTCAGTTGGTGGCAGCTGCCAAGACCAGGACATCTGTTGAAATCATGGAGGCAATAAACTCTGGAGTAAAAATAATCGGAGAAAACTATATTCAGGAAGCAGAAAAGGCCTATAACAGTGTAGGAAAGGCAGCAAAATGGCATTTTATAGGGCATCTTCAGAGTAACAAGGTAAAAATCGCAGCTCGGATATTTGATATGGTTGAGACGGTTGACTCTGTTGAACTGGCAATGGAGATTGATAAGAGATGTGGTCAGACTGGCAAGGTAATGCCGGTTCTAATTGAGATAAATAGCGGCAGGGAAAAACAGAAATCTGGAGTATTGCCTGAAGATGCCGAGCAATTTCTTAGAGAGATTGCACAGCTTAAAAATGTTAAGATAATGGGGTTAATGACAATGGGTCCTCGTTTTGGTGATTCTGAGGACTCGAGGCCTTATTTTGTGGCAACGAAGCAGATTTTCGAGAGGATTAAAAAACTGGACATTCCCAACGTTGAGATGGACTATCTTTCAATGGGAATGACAAATTCTTATAAAATTGCCATAGAGGAAGGGGCAAATATAGTAAGGATAGGGACCCTGTTATTTGGGGAAAGAAACTATCAAGAGAAATAGAAGAAACAATATGGAGATAACTAATACATCGGCATTTGCTGTTACAGGATATTCTGTGTAGTGTTTGTGATTGATGCTAAAGTTAGATCGATAAAAATTTAATGAAAAAAATGAAGAATATGTTATCTAAAATAATCGTTCTCGTCACAATACTGATTTTGTTAGTAACTGCTGCAGGTTGTGCCGCTTCAAGCAGTGCCGACGCTCCTGAAACTTCGGCTCAGGACGAAGTATCCCAGTCATCTGAAGACCCTGATCCAGTTGCTACAGGTCAGGACTCAGAGCAAGATGAACCTTCTGTGCCTGATGAACCTTCCGAGCCACCTGAAGACGTTGACCCCGTCGGGGAAGACGAATCGAATAAAGATGCTTTGCCTGATGAAAAAGCAGAGCAGTCCGCTAGAGCTGGAGAATTGGGATTAATGGTCGTGGATGGAAGCATCGCAGCACCGGTTTTCGTGCTGCCTACGCTCGAAGGCTCAGAAATAACCCTATCAGACTTAAGGGGAAGGTTCGTGGTGCTTAATTTCTGGGCTACCCATTGCCCCCCATGCGTCGCTGAAATGGACTATTTCGAAGCGATGGCAAAGAAATATCCCGATGAGTTGACAATACTTGCTGTGGACATAAGGGAAAAAGAATCAAAATTGAACGAATTTTTCGGTGATAACGAAAGAACATTCACCGTACCTATGGATACAACAGGGGAGGTCGCTTCTGTCTATGGAATACGATATACCCCAACTACCCTTTTCATAGATACCGAGGGCAATATTCCCTACGCAAAGATAGGCGCATTCGCCAGTCAACAGCAGTTTGAGGACAGCGTAGCGTTATTGCTGGAACTGGCATAGATAGCTGTTTCAACAATTTATTCCACGCAACACTATACATTTCATTGTAAACAACAACTTCCATAGGAATCGGTCTGCAATTACTTAATTGCCTGTTTCCTTTCGTATGCCTCGTTACAAGTACGTGCTAAACTTTCAGTAATATATGTGCATGTTTTGAGTAGCTAACAGGAGGGAATTATGCCGGAAAATATGGAATTGGAAGGTATGGTGGCGCTATTGGAGAGCCAGTCTGTAGGCCGTTTGGCTATGGATAACAATGGACGGCCCTATATCGTACCTCTACATTATCTCTATGAAACCGGGAAAATTTACTTCCACAGCAGGAAGGATGGACTCAAGATTAGCTGCTTTCTAGTCAATCCGCAGGTCTGCTTTGAAGTGGATGAGCTAATCAAAATAAACAGTGGTGAAATTGCCTGCGATTTTACTACGAACTATCGCAGTGTTCTAGCTTTTGGTACGGTGCGCATAATGGAAAAGCCTGCAGAAAAGGCGGCAGTAATAAATAGACTGGTAGAGAAATATGCCAGAGGCGATAGCTTTAAGCAGCCCTCACAGGAATCTTTGGCAAATGTTGCCATAGTTGAAATTAGTATAACCGAGATGACTGGCAAGGAAGACAAGGAATAGGGTTTAGCTACTTTGCTGCTTTGACTTGATAAAAGTAACCGATTATTATGTAGTAATTGATATTAAATTACCTGTAGAGATGGAGCTATCTTAGCTGTCCTTAATTTTGTGATTGATATAAGACGGGAATAGGAAAACAGAAAGGCAGAGGTGATGATAAAGAAAAATAATAAAGAAAAGGATATACCTGGAGGAATTGCAACACTAAAAGCACTGGTCAAACCGCGTTCCATAGCGGTCATTGGCGCCTCCCGTCGGGTGGGAACAATCGGTAATAAGATGTTCCTTAACATTCTGCAACAGCAGTTTGAGGGGGTTGTGTATCCAGTGAACCCGCATGTGGAGGTGGTAGCATCGGTCAGGGCGTATCCTTCTGTCCTTGACATTCCAGGAGAACTGGACTTGGCTATTATAGTGGTGCCCGCAGATGTTGTGGCATCAGTTCTGGAGCAGTGCGGACAAAAAGGTGTACGCTGTGTTGTTGTAATCACTTCTGGTTTTGGAGAAGTTGGTGCAGAGGGACAGGCAAAACAGGTGGAACTTGTTAACCTTGCTCATAGCTATGGGATGCGCATACTGGGGCCCAACTGTATGGGGATTATCAACACGGATTTAAAAGTAAGCATGAACGCTACATTTTCATCTGTTTTTCCTCCTGCTGGCAGCATCGCTATGGGGAGCCAGAGTGGCGCACTTGGCCTGGCTATCCTGGAATATGCAGAAAGTCTTAATATTGGCCTCTCTACCTTTGTCAGTCTGGGGAATCGAGCAGATATATCCAGTAATGACCTGCTTGAATACTGGCGTGACGACCCGGCTACTGAGGTTATTTTGCTTTACCTGGAATCATTTGGTAATCCGCGAAGATTTGCCCGTATGGCTCGTAAAATAACAAAAAATAAACCGATAGTAGCGATGAAAAGCGGCCGGACTCCTGCTGGTTCTCGGGCTGCTGCCTCTCACACTGGCGCACTGGCAACCACTGAGCTTGCCTCTGAGGCATTGTTTACTCAGGCAGGAATAATACGTGTAGATACGTTGGAAGAGCTGTTTGACATAGCTAATCTGCTGTCTCATCAGCCAGTGCCTTTAGGTAACAAAGTGGCTATATTGACCAATGGCGGTGGTCCCGGAATACTTACCGCGGATGCTTGTGCAGCCAGGGGCCTGGAGATACCCCCGCTATCGGAAGAGACCGTTACCAGGTTAAAGGAGTTACTACCGGACAGGGCGAGTTTTGCTAATCCAATAGACATGACCGCTGAAGCATCAGCGAGGCAGTATGGTGAAGCGCTCAGATATTTACTG
>CAYPSP010000042.1:0-8050 GCA_964413335.1 uncultured Dehalococcoidales bacterium | reverse complement strand
AGTACTATAGTAGCTAAAATGGTTCCACTATCAGTATCATCTTATACCAACGCAATGATGCCATAAACCAAGTTACAGTTGCCCATGAATTACTGCATCAGAATAAATTGGAGCAAGCCAGCGGCTCAAGCTATTTAAGTCATCTAATATCCGTAGTACCAACATCACTGCATATTGAATATTACGCCCAAATTGTTACCAGAATGTCGGTAATGCGTCGTCTCATATATGCGGCAGAGCAGATTTCAACTATTGGTTATAATGCAGGGCCAGAAATTGATCTAAATCTCAGCAAAGCTGAAGATTTACTCTTTCAGATTAGAACTGGGCAAGACTTCAGGGAGTTCAGTTCAATCCGTGATTTACTAAATAAATATTTCGATGAAAAAGGGGTTGCCTCGGAGTCACAAGATGCAGGTGAAGGGCACCTCTTATCTGGTTATACAGGAATAGATGCCTTGCTTGGCGGATTCCATAAATCAGACCTAATCATTCTAGCCTCCAGACCAAGTCTTGGAAAAACCAGTTTGGCACTAAATATTGCTAGAAATGCAGCTATAAACCAAGGCGCCTGCGTTGCTATTTTTAGTTTAGAGATGTCAAAGGAATCCGTAGTTGACCGTTTTTTATCTAGCGAATCTGGTGTTGATTCACACTATATCCGTCTACGTCGATTCACCGAAAAAGATGAGGCAAAGATAATGGAGGCTAGTGGCGTGCTTTCTGAAACAGCTATTTATATAGACGACTCACCTGAAATCCAGGCCATAGACATCAGGAGCAAAGTTAAACGTCTTCAATTTGAACACAATATTGACCTGGTAATAATAGACTACATACAGTTAATTTCAGGCAGCGGTAGAAATGAGAACCGTGTACAAGAATTAAGTAAAATTACACGCTCTCTAAAGATAATGGCCAGGGAGCTTGATGTCCCTGTATTGGCCCTTTCACAACTTAGCAGGGCAGTAGAATGGCGAACAGGACAAAAACCACAACTTTCAGACCTGCGAGAAAGTGGTACTATTGAACAAGACGCAGATATTGTCTGTTTCATCTATAGAGAGGATAAGACGCTTAATGAAGAGGATTGGGAAAAAGCCCATGCCCTGGATGGTAAGCCTTATCCTCGGGATATAGCAGAAATAATGGTATCAAAGCATCGTAATGGTCCATTGGGAGAGGTTAAACTACATTTTTCTAATAGATTCGTGAGATTTGAAAATATTAAAGGCATAAAAAATCCAGTCCCTGCCAAATAGTGAACAGATATATGCATTACGAGAACATAGAATATCCAGAAATAATGGAAACGGATGTAAATATACCCGAGTCTTTCTTCACTCAAATAATGCCAGCTATACATGACGTTATTGAGTTAAAAGTTATACTATATATTTTTCATTGCCTCAGCAAGAAATCAACAAATCCAGCTTTTGTGACACAGAATGAATTGTTATCCTCTTTATCCACATTCCTCTTAATTACAAAGGAGGATTTTTCGAAAGCCCTAAAATCTGCTGTCAATGATAGAGTTTTTCTCCATTCAATTATGAGATTGAGAGATAAACAGCAGGATATCTACTTCGCTAACATTGAAACTAATAAAGAGATAACCGAGAAAATAAAACGAGGAGAATTTAAACTGAAAGATATCTCTGACATAAGCAAAGAAAAACAGATTCCACATCAATCGTTAAATATTTTCGTTCTCTACGAGCAAAACATAGGTATGATAACACCCATACTAAGTGATGAATTGAAGGCGGCAACAGAACTGTATCCAGAACCATGGATTGAGGAAGCCTTTAAAGAAGCTGTTTTATTAAACAAGAGAAACTGGAGATATATCGCTCGTATTCTAGAACGCTGGGCAAGGGAAGGTAAAAGCATTGGAGCGGATCGACAAGGTAATAAAAAAGATGACACCAACAAGTACATCAGGGGTAAATACGGACATCTCGTTAAAAGATAACATTAGCCATAATCCATCCCCAATTATATCTAACTCTGATGATACTACAGGTACGCAGAATGATTATTGTGCTATTTGCAATGGTACTGGTTTTGTTTATCCTATATTAGCCTCTGGGCAGCTCGATTATAGCCAAGTGGTACCTTGTCAATGCCAGAGTAAAAAACTTCACAATAAAAAACTAGAGAAGCTTCAGCAATATAGTAATATCGGTTCTTTGTCACAATTGACTTTCGACAAACTGGCTTCCATGAAAAATAAGGACGGCTTATCCATGCAGGACTCTAAGGTCTATCAAGCCTCGAAAGCCTTTGCAGACCATCCAGAAGGCTGGTTAATGCTTATTGGACCCAGTGGTAGCGGTAAAACATTACTTGCATGTGCTATCGTGAACCAACAATTGAAATCAGAACAGCCTGCTTTTTACATTGGAGTATCTGATTTATTAGACCATTTACGTTCAACTTACGGACCATCTAGTACTATAAGTTATGACGAATTCTTTGAACAAGTTAAAAATACACCTCTATTGGTACTCGATGATATGCGTATTGAAACTGACACTTCATGGGCGAAAGAAAAACTGGAACAGTTGTTGAATCACCGTTTCAATGTCCGCCTAGCTACAGTTATTACCACAGACATACCTCTTAACAAACTCGATGACCGTTTGCGTATCCGATTTGAAGATAAATATTTCTGTCAAATTTTTACAATTGGCCAGAGACTATCATCACGACACCTGGGTGATTTACCACCAGGACTATTACAGAGCATGAGCTTTAGCAATTTCGACCATAAAAGATTAGAATTACCTCTGGAACAACGTCAGAACCTAAGGCAATCACTCAGCATAGCAAAGGACTTCGCAAAAAATCCTGAAGGCTGGCTTATACTTCAGGGAGTGAATGGCTGTGGTAAAACTCACCTGGCAGCATCTATAGTAAATTACAGACTAGCACAAGGTTCATCTAGCTTCTTCATCTTTGTTCCTGATTTACTAGATTACTTGCGTTCTTCATTCAATAACAATAGCAAGATACCCTATGATGAATTTTTTAATCTCGTCAAAGAAAGCCCATTGCTGGTACTTGATGATTTTGGACAACAATCATCTACTCCGTGGGCACAGGAAAAGTTATATCAACTGATCAATTATCGTTATAATCTCAGACTACCAACGGTTATCACCACGTGCTTATCCCTGGAGGAAATAGAAACGAGGATAAGTTCTCGTTTTGTAGACCCCAAATTGAGTCTCGTATTCAATATCATCGCACCTGATTATCGAGGTGATATCGGCGGTAGTTAAAGGTAGTGTCGTCACCAGACCAGAGCATATTTTACAATCAACATTGGAAATCATATGCTATCTAATCAATAATTGATTTTGTTGGAGGTTATCAGATAATGAAAATTACAGATATTAGGGGCATACCTCTTTCTATTCCCTTAAAAGTGGACTCTGCTATCTCTTCAGGCTCTATTTCGTCCATGGCATCAGCCAAGGCTAGCTCATTTCACGTTCTGGTAATAATTCAAACAGATGAAGGTATAACTGGTTATGGAGAGGCTTTTCGTTTCACTCCCGGAGTAGTCTGTAAATTTATTGAGGAGTCACTCAAACCTCTTCTTCTGAATAAGAATCCTCTATACATTACAAAACTATGGGACCTTATGTTTAAAACAACCTTCCGCTATGGCAGAAAAGGATTGGCAATTCAATGTATCAGTGGAGTAGAAATAGCCCTATGGGATATTCTTGGTAAATATAGAAATCTTCCTATTTATGAAATGTTGGGAGGATTATGTCGAGATAAGGCTAAGGCTTATGCTAGCCTACTACACTATAACAGTCCTGAAGATGTAGCCAGTGCAGCAATGGGTTTTGTGGAACAGGGTTATTCAGCTATAAAGTTACATCAAACTGACGTTGATTCGGTTAGGGCAGTAAGAAAAGTAATCCCTGAAGACATTACACTAATGTTAGATGTCAATGGCATCTGGTCTCCCAGAGAAACATTGGAAAAAATCAAGGAATTGGAACCATATGGGCTGTTATGGCTTGAGGAACCGGTATGCCCAATGGATGATTATGATGGGTTAGCTTATGTAACAGCTAATAGTAGTATCAGGATTGCTGCTGGAGAGAATGAATACACCCATTATGGTTTCAGGGAAATGATAGAGAAACGATCTGTGGATATTCTACAACCCGATGTCATTAAAGCCGGTGGATTACTGGAATGTCGTAAGATACTGAGTCTTGCTGAGGCATGGAATCTACAACTTATTCCACATTCCTTTTGTTTTGGACCAGGACTTGCAGCTACACTACATTTTAGCCTGAGTAATATGAGAAGCGAATATATCGAGATAAATGCCGTACCACTTGAACAATCCTACATACAGCCACCTCTGCGACCAGAGAATGGATACTTGATGCCCACGTTGAAACCCGGTCTGGGTATTGAGATAGATGATGACGTAATTAATAATCACCCTTATATTGACTAATAAGTGTGTTTCTTATATTGCAATCGCTAGATACGACTGTTAAAATATCTAACAGTTATCCTGAGAATCTAGCATGGTTAACTCTGAAGTTCTAGTCCTTAATCAAAGTTATGAGCCCCTCAATCTTTGTCGTGTTCGACGGGCAGTGATTTTAATTTTTCGAGGAACAGCTGAGGTACTTGAAAATGGCAGAGGGGAAATTCATTCTGGTACACAAGCATTTACCATACCTTCGGTAATTCGTTTAGTTTATCGGGTTAGGCGTCCACGCCATCAAAGAAAACTAACCAGATTAGAAGTTTTCTATCGTGACAAATTCACCTGCCAATATTGCGGAAAACACGTGACAAATCTCACGCTAGACCATGTTATACCAAGGCGGCTTGGAGGTAAACATTGCTGGGAAAACGTAGTTAGCGCCTGCAGTCATTGTAATCGGCAAAAAGGTGGACACCTGCTAGAAAATGCAGGAATGAAATTACTGAAACAACCGCTAGTACCTTTTAATGATGGCTTCTATATTCCATATAATTACGCCAACAGACATGATGAGTGGCAAAAGTACTTATCTTACTACCAATCCAATTGATCAAGGGTTAATTGATGAAAAACTTCGCTATCGACCAGTTTCACTTTAACCGTTTCTTCCAGTAAATTAAGCCCAGTCACCTTCCCTTCACCAAAAGATGTTTTCACCAACTGGCGTAGCTTTGGCATCTTCTTTAATACCATAGCATATTCCTGGTTTTCATAGGTAAGACAACATAATAAACGACCGCAAACACCTGATATCTTAGTCGGGTTAAGACTTAAACCCTGTTGCTTAGCCATTTTAATTGAAACAGGACAGAACTCTTTTAAAAAAGTCCGACAGCAAAGTGGCAAACCACATTTCCCAATTCCTCCAAGTAATTTTGCCTCATCTCTAGGTCCAACCTGTCTCAGTTCCACACGAGCTCTAAGACATCTACCTAATTTACCTACTAGACTGCGAAAATTAACTTTATCCTTAGCATTAAAAAATATCATAAAATTGCCATTGGCGGGGTTATATTTAGCCATGATAATTTTCATCTCTATTTTTAATTGCTCCACCATTTTTTTGCTTTCTGTTAGTGCCTCACTTTCTTTTCGCTGGCAGACTTTCTCCACATCTTCATCAGTAGCCTTTCTGCTCACAGCCATCAATGGCCTATTATGTTCATCGCCTTGGCCATTATTATTAAACTCATCAACAGAGATAACTCTGGCCAGTTCCAAACTATGATGAGTATCTACCATTATGAAGTCATCAGTCTGCAAATCAATATCATTAGTGTCATATCGAACAGAATTAATGTTATTGAAAATGCGAACTTTAATTATTTTATTCATAATTTGCCTCACTCAGTTAATACCGATATCCTAGGCATATTAATCATAAGCGATTCAAATGCCAATCGGGTATTAACATTTCTAGATATTTGCTCCTCTGTTAAATACAGATTGATGATAAAGTCCCTGATATTAACAATACTTACACATTTCGCCTGCTCTTCCAAAACTGCCAGATAATCTATATTAACAATAGTTTCCTGGCAATTACTTTTTACATGCATTAAATCACGCCACCAGCTACGAGCAATATCAATATATCTCCTTGCCGTCTGCCTATCTCTGGACATTTCGTTTGCAATTTTACCAGCAAATGCAAATCTTTTTTCCATTCCAGCGCTCAGTAAAGAGGATATCATATCAATATCCTCTTTACGCTGCTCCAGCAGACTACTGTCTCTTACTGCAGAAAACGCCCAGCCTGGGCAACCCCTCGACAGGCGAGATAATAATTTTGCCTTACTTTCTTCAACGCCATATTCTATTTCAAGTATTTCCTGTATTTTAGATAATACCATCGGTTTCAATTTCAATATTTGACACCGTGATATAACAGTTGGTAAAAGGAGAGATTCCTCAGAAGAGAGCAACAGCCAGATAACCTTTGCTGGGGGCTCTTCAAGTATCTTCAGTAATCTGTTAGCTGCTGGAGTAGATAATTGTGATGCCTCCTCAAAAATGAATACCTTGTATTTCCCTTCATAAGCTGGCAAATTTGCCAAATGCTGAAGCGCTTCAATGCACTTAATACCTATTTTCGTTCTTGCTGTTGATTCACCTTCTGTAGAATTAATACTCATTTCGGCGGAAAGTTTCAAATTTACAAAAATCACATCAGCATGTTTCCTTTCTGCAATGTGTTGACATGAACGACATTGCCCGCATGGTGGGTTCTTTGACTCACAATTCAGTGCCTGAGCCAGTTCAATAGCCAAAGTTTCCTTACCCACATGCGGTGGACCAGTTAGCAGAAAGGCATGAGCAATATTTTGTGTTTCAAGACTTTTTTTCAACAAGCCTATTATTTGGTCCTGTCCTTTTGTTCGCCACATCTATATCACATCCAGCTTTATCAAATCTTTATAACTTTCTCTTCTTCTAACAACCTGAGCCTTACTTTTATTGAGAAGTACAATAGCCGGACGAGGTATTGAATTATAATTACTGGACATAGAAATAGAATAGGCTCCACAAACAGGTATGGCGATAAGATCTCCAGAAGATATGGAAGCAAGTTTGGTATCTCTAGCCAGTATATCCCCAGATTCGCATAGTTTACCGGCAATAGTAACTATATCGTTCTCTTTATCATTTACTTTATTAGCCACTAACGCCTCATATTTAGCATCGTAGAGAGCAGGACGAATATTATCGCTCATTCCACCATCTACACATACATATTTACGAATTCCCGGTATCGTCTTTATAGCACCTGTTCGGTATAGAGCCACTCCAGCCTGGGCCACAATAGCCCTACCCGGTTCTATGGTAAGATGAGGCAATGCTAATCCCAGACAAGAACAAGAGTCTTTTATTTTGCCAGTTATAAGTCTGGCATAATCAGAAACCGAAGATGCTTTGTCTCCCAATGCATACTCTACAGCGAAGCCACCACCAATACTGAAATCCTTAAGTTGAAAATCAATCTTACTTTTCAGCTCTGCAGCTAGCTTAAGTACTAGTTCTATAGCCTGGATATATGGCTCCATCTCAAATATTGGTGAACCTAGATGGAAATGCAAGCCTACAATTTCCAGATGAGAGGCACCCATAGCCATCTTCGCCGCTTCAGCAGCTTGCCCATTGGACAAAGGGAAGCCAAATTTACTATCCAGAATACCAGTACTCGTATGCTTATGAGTATGAGGATCAACTCCAGGATTAACTCGGAGCATTACGCGCTGACGTCGCGATCGTTTCGCTAATAGTTCATTAAGTAAATCCAATTCGTATAAATTATCCAGTACTATACAACCCACTCTACAATCCAGTGCCATTTCTATCTCTTGTTGTGTTTTATTATTACCATGAAAATACACATCAGACATAGGAAAATCCACTGAACAGGCAATGCTCAATTCACCACCCGAAACAACGTCTATTCCCAACCCTTCATCCTTGATGATTAGTGCCATTTTTTGATTCAAAAAGGCCTTTGAGGCATATACAACTTTCATATCAGGA
>CAYPSP010000041.1:0-8388 GCA_964413335.1 uncultured Dehalococcoidales bacterium | reverse complement strand
TTATTTCTTTTTTCCAGAGATTGACGTACAAGTTCAGGACTCTCGCGGATAAGCTTAATATCAATCATCTTCTATTTCACTTTGTTTGGAAGAAGTAGTTGCTTTTGTTTTTAGTTGTGGAAATAGTATAACCTCACGTATAGAGTTTTGGCCGGTTAGCAGCATTACTAAACGGTCAATACCTATTCCCAATCCCCCGGTAGGAGGCATGCCATATTCCAGAGCACTGAGAAAATCTTCATCAGAAACTTCCGTTTCTCCTTCTAAATCTTGTTCCTCTGCTTGCTTTTCAAAACGTTGTCTTTGATCAATAGGGTCATTTAATTCAGTGAAAGCATTAACAATCTCCATTCCATTGATGAACCCCTCAAAACGTTCTACCAAATTATTAGAGCCCTGTTTCTTTTTAGCTAAAGGAGACATATCAACAGGATAATCCAAAAGGAAAGTAGCCTCTATGAGATGTGGCTCCACGAAGGAAGAAACCAGTTCGTCAATGAGTCTTCCTCTTCCTTTGTTTGGGTCGACCTCAATCCCCATTTGCTCCATACGTAAGCGTAGGGAAGCCGTATCTGGATAATCCTCAAAGTCGATGTTGCAATGTTCTTTGATAGCGTCTCGCAAAGTTATTCTCTGCCAGGGGGAAGAAAGGTCGATGGTTCTGTCATCTATGTTTATATTAGTAGTGCCTAGGATTTTAATGGCAAGCTGAGAAAACATATCCTCGACTAATTGCATCATATCATTATAGTCAGCATACGCTTGATAGCACTCCAGCAGTGTGAATTCAGGATTGTGTCTAACAGAGATGCCTTCGTTGCGAAAGACACGTCCAATTTCATAAACTCTATCAAATCCTCCAATAAGCAATCTCTTAAGATAAAGCTCTAATGCGATGCGTAGGTAAAGGTCATTATTTAGTGTATTATGATGTGTGATGAAAGGACAGGCTAATGCCCCACCCGCTTGTGCCTGAAGCATAGGTGTCTCTACTTCCATGAAACCCCTGTTGTCTAAAAAAGCTCTTATCATAGTTATTATCTGGCTGCGGATGATAAAAATGCTTCTAACATTTTTATTGGATATAAGATCAAGATAACGTTGTCGGTAGCGTTTTTCGACATTAACTAAGCCATGCCATTTCTCAGGTAACGGGCGAAGTGACTTACATAATATATTGAAATTGGATACCTGAAGGGTAATCTCCCCCCTCTTTGTGCGGAAAAGGATGCCTTCAGCCCCTATAAAGTCGCCTATATCCAATTCGGTAAGAAAGTCATATTTATCTTTTTCTAGAGAGCCTTGACGGAAACATAGCTGTATTTTACCTGAACCATCACGGATATCCAGAAATGTCATTTTACCCATAGAGCGCTTGGCTATAATGCGACCAGCAAGAGATACCTGTGATTCAGTATTTGCTTGCATGAATAGCGCCGTCGCTTCCTCAGTGCTATGGCTTGGATGGTAAGAGCCAGGATATGGGTCAACGCCACTTGTTCTGATCCTGTTCAAACTATCTAATTTCTGTTGTGCAACCTGCTCTAATCTTGTACTCATTTAAACTCACCACGAATATCTATCCAATTTGAATCTATTCATTAATAAACATGTCATAGAAATAATAAAATACATTGTGCTTAGTATTATAAATTTGTGTTCTGGTTGTTACTTAGAAGCAATCTGGCCTCATTAGCCAGGTGCTCTGGTACCATTATCTTTACTTCCCCTAATCCATCAATAGTTAGACCATAAACTAAACCTGCACTCTCATAATTTAGGAGAACTGGAATACCTTCGCTTTCCAGTCGCCCTTTTATTATCTGTGCCTCTATTTGTCTAGCAATAGTTATTACAGATAACTTCTCGCTTGTAGGCTCTGTAGACATAATTGAGTGATACTATTCTATCAAAAACAAGGGATACTCTCCAGCAGCTAATAAAAAATGAAGTGTGATGGCTTTTGAGCCGTTCTTTTTACTGGTGCTATAATGATTATTCATTCTTATGGATTTTCTTACTTCTCTTAATCATGCCCAGAGGCAAGCTGTGGAAGCTGTAGATGGTCCTGTGCTTATTCTGGCTGGGCCTGGCAGTGGTAAAACTCGAGTGATTACTCATCGAATTGCCTATCTGGTCAAAGTTTGCGGTGTTAAAGCATTTCATATCATGGCTGTTACTTTCACTAACCGAGCCGCTCGTGAGATGAAAGGACGATTGCAGAAGCTAATAGGTCAACAGATAGAGTCCTTATCTATAGGCACATTTCATTCTATTTGTGCGCAAATTTTGCGTCGGGAAGGCAGGGCCATTGGGCTTAACTCCAGTTTTGTTATCTATGACGAGGATGATCAATTGAAAGTAGTAAAGCAAAGTCTTGAGGCAGAAAAATTGGATCCTAAACAGTTTGCACCACGTGCCCTGCTTTCTGCTATCAGTTCTGCAAAAAGTAGCCTTATAGGTCCCAAAGAATATTCAGAGCGGATTAATAGTTATTTTGATGAGATTGTTTATAGAGTCTACCAGCGGTACCAGCTATTGCTTGATCGAAGTTCTGCTGTGGATTTTGATGACTTACTAATGAAGGTAGTAAGTTTATTTAAAGCTCATCCTGATATACTAGCTACCTATCAGTCGCGTTACGTTCATATCTTAGTCGATGAATTTCAGGATACGAACGCTGTTCAATATATGCTTGTTAAGCAATTGTCAGGTAAATATCATAATGTCTGCGTTGTTGGTGACCCTGACCAGTCAATTTACTCTTGGAGATCTGCAGATCTTCGTAATATATTAGATTTCGAGAAGGACTATCCCGAAGCTAAAGTATTGTTTCTGGAACAGAATTATCGTTCTACCAAGACTATTTTAAATGTAGCGACGGATGTTATTTCAGCGAATATCCAACGAAAACCTAAGGAATTATGGACGGAGAACGAGACAGGTTCTCCTGTGACCATCATAGAAAGGTATAGTGAACGGGAAGAAGCGCAATCAGTAGTTAACAGCATAGAGACATTGGTGAATCAGGGGCGTATATCATATAAAGATTGCGCTGTAATGTATCGTGTAAATGCTCAATCACGAGTCTTAGAGGAAGCCTTTATGCGTTATGGGATGCCTTATATGCTTGTTAATAGTACTGGTTTTTATCACAGGCGGGAAGTGAAGGATATTATTTCTTATCTTCGTGTCATACAGAATCCCAGTGACGATATTAGTATGACTCGAATAATTAACATCCCAGGACGTGGCATTGGGCAACGTACTCTAAGCCAATTATATAGTTTGGCAGGTTCTCGACAAGATTCTCTTTATACTGTATTAAAAGAGGTTGTCAAAGGAGGATTCCTTTCTTCACGTATTACGTCGACTCTAGTTGGTTTCCTTATCATGATTGATAAGTTCATTGAGGAAAGACAAACGATGGGCTTGGTTAAACTACTGGATGAGATACTGTTGTGTACTGCTTATAAAGAATACCTGAATCGTGGTGAGGATGGTGATGAGAGATGGGAAAATGTCATGGAACTACGAAGTGTTGCTGCTGAATATGATTCCAGTAATTCTACAGAATCCCTGGTTGCCTTTTTGGAAAAAGTGAGTCTGGTAGCTGATGCTGATGATTTGAATGATAGTACTGGTGCAGTAACCATGGTGACTCTACATCAGGCCAAAGGATTAGAGTTTTCTGTTGTTTTTATCGTTGGTTTGGAAGAAGGGATTTTGCCTCATAGCAGGTCTCTTGATGACCCTGGGGAAATGGAAGAGGAACGACGTCTTTGTTACGTTGGTATAACCAGGGCTAAGGAACGGCTTTATCTACTGCGTACTCATCGGCGTACGCTATTTGGCAAGGGATCGGCAAATCGTGCCTCGCGTTTTCTCCGTGATATATCACCACGCCTGACAACTACTATAGGTTTATGGAAAAGGGAGAGCATTCGTCCGGTAATAGATATGCATGCTTCGCCAGAGTTATATCCTAATGATCTTATAGAATTGAAAGTTGGTGATTGGGTTTGCCACAGTAAATTTGGTGATGGAGTGGTGAAAGATTGTATTAATGATAGGGGGGATAAGGTGGTTACTGTGGCTTTTGAACAGGGAGGAGCTAAGAAGCTAATGCTTAGTTTGGCACCATTGGAAAAAATTGAAAAAGACCCATATTCTTCTCCATAAACCATTGACATATTACACGAAAGCGTGTAATACTGGAAGCCATGTCTATTAAAGTATTAGCACCATATCTGGTGTCGAAGATTGCTGCCGGAGAAGTAATCGAAAGGCCAGCTTCAGTGGTTAAGGAGTTGTTAGAAAATTCCTTAGATGCTGCAGCTAGTCAGATCTCTGTAGAAACTCAAGGTGGTGGCATCAGGTCAATAAAAGTGGTTGATAATGGATTGGGTATCCCCTCAACCGAAGTGGAACTTGCTTTTTGTCGTTATGCCACCAGCAAAATTGCTAATTTAGTTGATTTGGAGAAGATTGAAAGTCTGGGATTTAGGGGTGAGGCTCTACCAAGCATTGCTGCTGTTGCGGAAATAGAACTCTCAACAAAAAGTTCTTTGAATAATGTCGGTAGCTATTTGCACCTGCAGGAGAATGAGGAACTTCGTAGAGAGGATATTTCTAGACCTTCTGGGACTACTGTAGTTGTGCGCCGCTTATTTCGTTATTTTCCAGCCAGGCTTAAGTTCCTGAAATCAATAAATACAGAGAATAGTCATATAGCTCATATAGTAGGACAGTATGCTATGGCGTTCCCTGAGGTTAAGTTTAGTTTATTACTGGATAGTCGTCCAAGTGTGCAAACTATAGGTGATGGTGATCTCCGTGGAGTAGTGAGCCAGATATACGGTTTTAAAATGGCTCAAGAGATGCTAGCATTTTCTAAGAATGGCTTGGATATTAAAGTTGAAGGTTTGTTAAGTCCTCCTTCTTTAACTCGTTCTGACTACAATTACCTTAGCTTCTTTATTAATAGGCGATGGGTGCGTAGTCCTTTGTTAATGAAGGCAGTTGAGCAAGCATACCATGGCTTACTTATGGTAGGGAGGCACCCTCTAGTAGTAATGAAACTATCGCTGCTACCTGATGGGATTGATGTTAATGTTCATCCAACCAAAGCACAGGTAAAATTTCATGATGAACAAACAATCTTTACCAGTGTTAAAAAGGCAGTGGAAGAAGTATTACGGAGCACATCTATAGCAAGGACTGGCATACAAACCCCTTCTAACAGTTCATGGTCACAGCAGGGATCTCTAGGCATTAGGGAGAGCGAGCCAGTATTTAATGGTTTCTCCTCTATAAATAATACCAGTCCTGCTACTTTGCCGGCATTACGGGTATTGGGGCAGCTAGCCAATACATATGTAATTGCTGAGGGTCCGGATGGGCTATATATTATTGATCAGCATGCTGCTCATGAACGGATACGGTTTGATAGGATTATAGAGCAGTGGGCAAAACAAAAGGTTGAAGTACAGGGATTACTTCAACCTTTTACTATTGAACTGAGTCCTAAGGAAGAGGAAATCTGGAGAGGTAATGAAGGGAATTTAGCACGGTTTGGATTTAACGTTGAATCTTTTGGTGATAGGAATTATATATTGCGTGCTATGCCTGTGCTAATTGCGAATGAGAATATACGCGAAGTTCTTACAGATTTGCTTGATGCTTTATCTCGTAGAGATGATTCTGTTCCATGGGAGGAGAAGATTGCTAAGTCGTTGTCATGTCATGGTGCAATTGTAGCAGGTCAACAACTTAGTAATGAGGAAATGAGAGAATTGATAAGCCAGTTGGAGCAAAGCAAACAGCCGCGTAGTTGCCCTCATGGGAGGCCAACTGTGATACAAATGAGTCTGCTTCAATTTGAGAAAGAATTTGGCAGAAGAGTTTAGCCAATTGCATAAACTTAGTCTTCCCTATAGACAGAGTAAAGTCGATATTCTTTACAATAGCTGCGTTGCAGGGTACAATTACTAGTCATATGTTTTCTACTATTCAGGACCTTATTTTTTTCTACCGCGATAGGATATGCCATCTATTAAAACTTCAAGGGAATCATGGCTATATTGTTGGTGGGTTTGTTCGGGACATATTTCTGGAGAGGGAGACAAACGATGTTGATATAGCAGTTAATGGAAATGCCCTGACTATCGCTGAAGCTGTTGCTGAAGAGATTGGAGGAAAATTTGTAGTACTTGACAGGGTGAACAAAATAGCCAGAGTTGTGGTGCTTGAGGAAGAAAGACAATGGCACATGGATTTTTCCTCTTTTTCAGGTGATATTGAATCAGATCTTGCCCGTCGGGACTTCACCATTGACGCAATGGCTATTGACCTCGTTGGATTAAGTGCAGATTCTCCATTGAAGATTATCGACCCTTTTTCTGGCAGAGAAGACATAAAAAATAAAGTACTGCGAGCGGTGAGCGATGGAACATTTGAAGATGATGCTGTGAGGTTATTAAAGGCAGTGCGTCTGGCTGCCGAGTTCGGTTTTGAGATTGAACAACATACTGAGCTTCTTATTCGAGAGTGTTCACAATTTCTAAGTAAAGTCGCTGGTGAGCGCATTAGGGAAGAATTAATTCGCTTGCTTCATTTGCCTGGAGCTGTGCATAATCTACGTCGTTTGGATAATTTGGGGTTATTAAAAGTTATGCTACCTGAGATGATGGATGGGAAGGGAGTAGGGCAGCCGACTGTACATTTTTGGGATATATTTGAGCATTCTCTTCAGACAGTGGCAACGCTTGAGTTCATTATGCACGAAAGCGATTGGGAATATAGTAATGGAGAGATGTTGACTACAGCTATCTGGTCAGAAGAGATCGAGGAACATCTATCTATGGAGGTTTCTAAGGGGAGCAATCATAGAGTTCTACTTAAGATAGCAGCATTGCTTCATGATGTGGCTAAACCAAGGACAAAAATTCTGGATGACAATGGAAGAGCACGTTTTTTAGGGCATGCAAAGCAGGGTGCGGAGCTTGTAATAAAAATTATGGAAAGATTACGCTTTAGCGGGCGCGAGACAAGGCTTGTGGAAGATATGGTGATGCATCATCTTCATCCTGTTCAGATGTCAACAGAGGGATTGCCATCCAGTAAGGCAGTCTATCGCTATTTTCGTGATAGAGGAGATTCAGCTATTGATGTCTTATTGTTAGCATTGGCTGATTTTTTGGCTTGCTTGGGACCTCTTGCAACAATGGAAGGGTGGAGAAAACATTGCCAGTTGATATCTTATATTCTTGAGGAGCATAAAGAACAACAAGCCAAGATTTCGCCAGTCAAGATTGTCAATGGACATGATTTGATGGATAAATTCGGTCTGGCCTCTGGCCCATTACTTGGAGAGTTACTAAAGATGCTAGGTGAGGCACAGGCTAGTGGTGATATAAATAACAGGGAGGAAGCCTTAGCGTTGGTGGAAAAGGAATTAAATAAACAACGCTGTGGCGCGAGATAATAATTTGAGAAAGAATCGTGTTCTGCTTATATTAATTGTTGTATTATTTGGCTTGGCGTTATGGCAAATAGTTCCTTTTAATGAGAAATTACTTGGTTCTGATGGTTTAACACTGGGACTTGATCTCCGTGGCGGCAGCCAGTTGCTCTATCGGGCTGATTTGTCAAAGAAAGACCCTGATATTAGTGATGAAGTTGCTTTATCAGCAGTGATTGAGAAAATCCAACGAAGAGTTAATGAATATGGGGCAACTGAACCAGTAATCCAGAGGATGGGGGTTGATCGGATACTAGTTCAACTGCCAGGAGAGAAAGACATAAACAGAGCGATTGAGCTCATAGGGGAAACCGGGCAGCTTTACTTTGTAGAACAGGAACTAGATGAAAATAACGAACCTGTACTTGATGAAGAAGGCTACTGGGTGTTTAGTGATGAACCAGCGAAAGCGGAAGGAAAGGATGGTACAGTAAAAGCTCTTACTGGAGAATACTTAAAGCGAGCATATCAGGATATTGACCCTTATCAAGGACCTGTTGTTGTTATTGAGTGGAATAGCGAGGGGGCATACCTTTTTGAGAAAATAACTGGGGCTAATCTGAATAGACCTCTAGCTATTGTCATAGATAAGGATATTATCTCAACGCCAGTGGTTCGGAGCGTAATAACATCTGGTACTCCCGGGCGTATTGAGGGTAACTTTACTATTGAAGAGGCTAAAAGCCTGACGATAAAGCTCAATTCTGGTGCTCTGGATCTTCCGTTAGATCTTATTGATCAGAGGGATGTGGATGCCTCGTTGGGAGCTGATTCTATAAGTAAAAGCATACTGGCGGCGAAGATTGGTCTTATACTGCTACTGCTGTTTATGATTTTATACTATCGTCTCCCTGGTTTGATAGCTT
>CAYPSP010000040.1:0-8397 GCA_964413335.1 uncultured Dehalococcoidales bacterium | reverse complement strand
AAGGAACATCTTACTCTCAGGTAGTGACCCTCAACAGCAATATACTAGCGTGTTTGTATTATTATTAATATGTCGCCGGAATGTCCATCAAGCACCGTACGTGCATCACTAAGTCTGACTGTGCTACCTGTTTTCACTCCTGGAGGAATCCGGATTTCCAGTTTCCTTTTATTCACGTTAAGGATTTTTATAGTTCCTTGGCTGGCTTCTATTGGAGAGATAACAAGTTCATAGCGCAATGCAGGGTGTTTGGTCTTGGTCGTTTGGTGAAAAAGGTTATTTAAATTGATTTTATTTCCTGGATATGCTTCGAAACTTGCTCCGTTTTGCTTGGCAAAGTCTTTAAATGAGAATGAACCTCCTCTGCCTCTGTGAGCACTTTGGAATATACCATTCAGGAAATTAAACCCGAGTCCCGCCATGCTGAAATCCTTCATTATGTTATCAAATGTTGTTCTGGTGAAGGGGCTGCTAAAAACATCACTAACATTACCAGCAGTACCAAAGTGGTCATAATGTTCTTTTTTTTGAGGGTCTCCAAGTACCCCGTAAGCTTCATTTATTTCTTTAAATTTTTCATTAGCCCACTTATCCTTGCCAGGATTTCGGTCTGGATGATATTTCATGGCTAATTGTCTATAGGCTTTTTTTATCTCTTCACCAGAGGCGTTTTGAGTGAGCCCCAGTAAGTTATAATAATTCATTAATATTCCATTCACATTTTATAGCTATACCAGTGATAGTAATAATATTCTCTGAAAGCCATATACAAAATTGAATTGTATAGCCTGTCCTAGAGGATAATATTGTTTGTTAGTGTTATGTGCTTAATTCTCCTTATTTTTCCCTCTGATTGGCCTTTTTCGTTTAGAGTAACGTTTACTAACCCATAATCCCTTAATAAAGGTCCTGTCTAGCAGGTGGCGGGCATCAGCTATATTCCAGAGGTCTTTTGATATGCTCTTGTCAAAATAAGCTATCTCGACATGTTTACCTTTGTTCTTTACTGCATGGAGGGCATATACAAAATCAGCGTCCCCGCTAACCACTATAGCAACATCGTATAAATTAGCCCATGCAAAGTTCACTAGATCTGTGGCTAACATAATATCTACCCCTTTTTCAATATGAATGCCCTGGGTTATTTTAGTAGTGCCTAGATGAATCTCTAGAAAAGGTGTCTTGAGAAGGCCATCAAGAAAATCTTGTTGTTCATTGTAGGTCTCTGGCCACTGAGATGGGTCCTGGAGTATGTTGTAATAATAGATGCGGAATAGTTTTCTTTCTCCGGTTAGTTTATTTGCAAACTCAGTAAAGTTCAGATCGTGACGTTTGAAATTGGATTCTAACGAGTGATACAGGTTACTTCCATCTATAAATATTGCAACTTTATCTTTCACCGCAAGTTCCTCCTTAATAGTGTACAATAGAGTTTCTATTGCCAGAAGCCGATCTTCTCTATATTATATACCTGTGTGATTCTTCGCTGTTAAATAGAGCTATTTATATATGCAGGTAGATATGTTACTCCATCTTCTTGTTCTTAATTATACTATTGGGTTATTATTATAAACCGAACATGACCAAGAGAGAAATTAGGATACTGTGCTGGAATGTTAATGGAATCAGGGCTGTTTATAAAAAGGGTTTCCTGCCATGGTTTAATAAAGAATCTCCTGATGTACTATGTTTACAGGAGATAAAAGCTCAGTCAGGAGAAATCCCATTAGGTATTGAGCAACAGAAAGGTTACTATATTTTCTTGAGTGCTTCCCAGCGGAAGGGCTACAGCGGCGTCGCTACACTGAGTAAAGATAAACCAATACAGGTTGCTACCAGTTTATGCAATGATAAGTTTGATGTAGAAGGGAGAGTTCTAATCACTACATACCCTTTTCTGACGTTGTTTAATGTCTATTTCCCCAATGGCAAGGCAAATGAACAACGCTTGCACTATAAAATGGAGTTCTATGAAGCCTTCCTTTCATTTATTAAACCTCTGCAAAAAAAAGGCGAAAGACTAATAATTTGTGGTGATTTTAATACAGCCCATAAGGAGATTGACTTGGCTCGTCCTAATGAGAACAAGAAAATTTCAGGGTTCTTACCTATGGAAAGGGCATGGATGGATAAGCTTATAGCTCATGGATTTGTTGACTGCTTTCGCTATTTTAATAAACAAGCGAATAATTATACATGGTGGAGTATGAGAACGCGTGCCAGGGAGCGAAACGTAGGTTGGAGGATTGACTATTTTTTCGTAAGTGATAGCTTGTTAGAGTCAGTTACTGAAGCAAGTATATTGTCGAATGTCATGGGGTCTGATCACTGTCCCTTGGAAATTAAGTTATTAATATAGCTATAAAAGCAAGATTGTTAAAGTGTAGGAGGAACTGTGAAGACTCTAGTCCAATGTGATTTTGATGGTACTATTACCGAGCTTGACGCCAGTTTTCTTATCTTGGAGGAATTTGCCAGGGAAGATTGGCATCAAGTGCTGCAAGAACATAGAGAACATAAGATATCTGTTGGACAATTCAATGCTAGGGCTTTTGCTATGGTTAAAGTAGAACAAAAGACATTATTAAGAACAATAATGAGGAAGGTCAATCTGCGAGCCGGTTTCAGCGAATTTGTGGATTATTGTTCTAAGAGAGATTTCAGGTTGGTTATTGTTAGCAATGGGTTGGATTTCTATATACAGGCTTTACTGGATTATTATGGTTTAGGAGAAGTTGAGTGGCATGCAGCTAAAACCTGTTTTAAAGACGATAATATGGAAGTCCAGTACATAGGGCCTGATGGCAAATTATTGGAGGATGCTTTCAAAGAGGCTTATGTTCGGTATTATTTAACGCAGAATTATAGAGTGATATATGTGGGTAATGGTGATTCTGACATAACTCCGTCAAAACAAGCGCATCATGTTTTCGCTAGGGAGGAACTACTCGATTATTACCAGAGGAATGAGCTGAACTGTAAACCATTCGATGACTTTAATAAAGTTGTTAAAGAGATGAAACTTCTGTAGCTACTTGAGAAGAGCGTTATATGAGAAAATCGCGAGCTTAAACTCATTAATTCTGAATTAGTCTCCTCAACTGCTCTGTATTGCTACTCCTTCTCAATGCTTCTTCAATAGCTACCTTATTATTTTTTACCAAGGAAGCAAGGGATTGATTCAGTGTTTGCATACCGTTTTCTGTCCCTAGCTGAATAGCACTGGTTAGCTCATGAGTTTTACTGTTTCGAATTAGATTCCTCACCGCAGCAGTAGCAACTAGTATCTCAATGGCTGCAATTCTCCCCTTGCCTTCGATTCTGGGCAGAAGTGCCTGGGATAGTATTGCCTCTAAAACTTGGGCAAGCTGTAATCTGACTTGGCGTTGATGCTCTGGAGGGAAAGCATCGATTATACGGTCAATGGTTTGGACAGCATCGACAGTATGTAAGGTTGCCAATACCAAATGTCCTGTTTCGGCAGCAGTTATTGCTGTACTTATAGTTTCCAAGTCACGCATTTCACCTACGAGGATGACATCAGGGTCATGGCGAAGGGAATGTATCAAAGCGTTGGAAAATGATTTTGTATCATCGCCCATGTCCCTTTGAGCGAGGATGCATAACTTGTTTGTATACAGATATTCAATAGGGTCTTCTATGGTAATTACATTTCGTCTTTCGTGTTCGTTGAGATATTCAATCATGGCGGCAAGGGTAGTACTCTTTCCGCTACCGGTAGGGCCAGTGATCAGAATAAGTCCTCTTGGTTTAAAAACCAGATCCTTGCATAGTTGTGGTAGTTGCAGTTTATCTATGTTTGGCAGCTCAAATGATACTCGGCGGAAGGCAATGCTTAAGGTCCCTCTTTGCAACATGACATTAACTCGAAATCGCGCTACCCCAAGCAAGCTATAGGCAAAATCAAGTTCCAGATCCTGGTAGAATATTTCTCTCTGATTGGTTGTAGTGATCTGTCTAAAAGCCTCTTTTAGGTCTTCAGGGCTGAGTAATGACAACTCTTCCTGAGGAATAAGTATACCATCGATACGAAATACCGGTGGGCCAGGAACTCTGAGATGCAAATCTGAAGAACCTTTTTCTGCCATTAGACTAAGGAGCTTATCTATCTGCATAATAACACCTCTAATACAGGTTTACCTGCCTGTTGCCAAACAAGTTAGTCCTCTCTACTTCGATTATCAATAATACTACTTAGGTGATTTAGTTGTCCATTGTGTAACTATTGCAAGTTGCTGTGTTTTTTTCAGGGGACAACAATAAATGATGAAGGCAAGTGTCCAGAATTGTATTTAAAAAATATTTGCTCATTATATTGATTGACTATGCTTAATGGATGCTATGTTTTAGATTCATCAAGAAAGGTGAGGATATCCTCTCGACTGAAGCGTATGTTGTGATTTGGTCCGATTATATATGATATTAATAGTTTCTCCCTATTCCATCTCCTGATAGTGTTAGGATGGACGTTGAGGAAAGAGGCGACTTCTTTAACAGTCAGCATCCTTTCGGGTAATTTACTAATAGAGTATTCTTGTTCTAACATTATCTTTGTTTCCTATTGCATACTAATGAATACTTCTAATATATATCAATATATTCTAAAAGCAATAGGAAATTAGTACTTAGCATATTGAGTATTTAGTCATGGGGTAGGTACTGAATGATAACACTAAAGAAATAGTATTATGGTCTTGAGGCAGCTTATAGAATTGCATTAAGTTGATAAAGTGTTAGGAGTGTATATTATTTCAGTGAGTACTATATTTTTAAGGTCTTATATTTTTAGTTCCGGGGGTATGTCTTTAATGGCTTCAATACCTAGATTAATAAGCTCCTCTTTTTTTAGTCCTAACTTTTGGCATAAGGTGAAGTATTCATTATTGGTGGTGGAGTTTATTACTGCTTTAGCTGTTAGTCTTGATAGCTCACCTGTTTGATTTGAAATGGCAGAAATGAGTAACTTGCTCAAAGATATGGCGCAACAAAGCGATTTGTCCAGATCTGTTTCTTGAGGGAGTCCATTAGCTGCATTATGACATAGGATAGCGTGGGCTATGGTTTCATTGGCCCCAAGTTCACGTGCTATATCGGCACCAAGTCTACCGTGGCTGGAGGGGTCATCCTCAACTAATTCAACATCGATATCGTGTAAAAGACCGGTGATTCCCCATTCCTTTACGTCCTTTCCCAGTCGTTTAGCCAGAGCGCACATAATAGACTCTGTAACAAGTATTTGCCTTATATTATCCTCATTTTGGATATTAGCCTGAACGGAAGCAAACACTTCTTTTCTATTCATCCGAGTTCTCATGATATTTCTTTTCCCCCTTCTAATAATATAGCACGCAGATATTGTCCAGTGGAAGAGTCCTTGTTCTGCGCTATTTCTTCAGGTATGCCAGTGGCTATAATATAGCCGCCTTCATCTCCGGCACCTGGTCCGAGGTCAATGATCCAGTCAGCGTTTTTTATTACATCAAGATGATGCTCAATAACAATTACAGTGTTGCCATAATCTACCAATCGTTGTAGTACTTGCAGAAGACAATCAACATCATAAAAGGAAAGTCCAGTAGTTGGCTCATCTAGTATGTATAGAGTTTTACCTGTAGAGCGACGGGATAGTTCCGTTGCTAATTTTACCCGCTGCGCCTCACCACCGGAAAGCGTAGAAGATGGTTGTCCCAAACAGAGATATCCTAGCCCAACATCCTGTAGTGTTTCCAGGTTTCTTTTTATGGTTGGAAAATGAGAGAAGAATAGAAGAGCTTCATCCACAGTCATATCAAGGACTTCAGCAATATTCTTACCTTTGAAACAAATCTCTAATGCCTCGCGGTTGTATCTTTTTCCTTTGCACAGCTCGCATGGAACAGTGACATTTGGAAGGAACTGCATTTCAATCTGGACATAACCAACTCCCTGACATGCCTCACAGCGGCCTCCTTTTACGTTGAAGGAAAACCGCCCTGGAGCATATCCGCGCATCTTGGCTTCGGGAACGGAAGCAAAAAGTTCACGAATAGGGGTAAATGTCCCAGTGTATGTTGCCGGATTGCTTCTGGGAGTGCGGCCTATTGATGATTGATCAATGATAATTACTTTATCAATATTCTCAATGCCGATAATGCCATCACTTTTACCTGGTCTGTCTTTTGCTCGATATAGGATACTGGCCAAGCTCTTATATAATACTTGATTAATAAGAGAGCTTTTGCCACTACCGGAAACTCCAGTGACACACACGAATTTACTAAGAGGAATATGGACAGTAATACCTTTTAAATTGTTTTCTCGAGCTCCCTTAATTATCAGTTCTGTTCCAGAACCAGTGCGCCGCTGTTTTGAGTACTCTATTTGTCTTGTCCCACGAAGGTATTCACCGGTTATCGATCCTTGCTGAGTCATTATATCTTGTATGCTACCAGCGGCAACAATCTCACCTCCCTTCTTTCCAGCACCTGGTCCCATGTCAATAATATAATCAGCAGCTCGCATCATAGCTTCATCATGTTCTACAATGATTAAAGTATTGTCCAAGTCTCTCAGGTGTTTTAATGTGGTTATGAGCTTTATGTTGTCAGAAGGATGTAGCCCGACGGTAGGTTCGTCGCAGATATAGAGAACACCAGTGAGACCACTGCCAATTTGGGTTGCCAAGTGAATCCTTTGCGTTTCACCGCTACTCAGTGTGGATGACGAGCGGTCTATGCTTAAATATCCCAGGCCGATGTCTTTCAGGAAACCTAGCCTGGCGTGGATTTCTTTGATAATTTGCTCAGCTATAATTAATTCTCGTGAGCTTATGTACCCTGGTAACTCATCTATCCACTCTATTGCTTTCATGATGGATAAGGAAGCGATATCCATTATATTTTTATTGTTTACTGTAACAGCTAGGGATTCTGGTTTTAATCGTTTTCCTTTGCATATAGAGCAAGGAGTTGAAGACATATAGCGTTCAAGGTCAGTTCTTACGTTGTCAGATTCTGTCTCTTTATAGCGGCGTTCCAAGTTGGGGATTACTCCTTCGAAACTTGTATAATACTGATAAATACCACCATGCTGATTCATGTACGTGGTTTTAAAGCGTTTTCCTCTGCTGCCATATAAAATTATCTTAAGATGTTTCTTGGATAATTTCTTCACTGGGGTAGAAAGGGAGAAACCACAATATTGACCTAAGGACTGTAAGATACTATTGTACCAGTTGCTCATAGCACCGTTTCGCGACCAAGGTTGAATGGCTCCTTCATCCAAGCTCAATTCCAAATCTGGGATAACCAGTCTAGGATCGACTTCTAACTTATAACCCAAACCTGAACATGTAGGGCAGGCACCATGGGGACTATTGAAGCTAAATGTCCTGGGTGCAATTTCATCTAAGCTAATTCCGCAATATACACAGGCAAAGTGCTCTGAAAAAAGCAACTCTTTTCTTTGCTGCTCTTTGTTTTGCGTTAGGTTGCAATTATCGTAACTAAGGATAGAAATAAGCACTACCCCTGACCCTAGCTTCAATGCAGTCTCGATTGAATCAGCGGTCCTTGTATTATCATCTCCTTTTTCTATTTGCAATCGGTCTACTACGGCTTCAATGGTATGCTTCGTGTTTTTGTCCAGTTGGAATTCATCCGAAAGATCGTAGATTTGCCCGTCTACTCTGACCCTGACAAACCCTGTTTTTCTTAAATCCTGGAATACTGTCTGGTATTCACCTTTACGGTCTTTAACCAACGGTGAAAGAATCATTATTCTGCTACCTTCAGGTATATCCTGTATGGCGTCTACAATTTGCTGTACTGTTTGACATTGAATCTCTCGTCCGCATTTTGGACAATGGGGATGTCCAGTACGGGCGAAGAGGAGTCGTAAGTAATCATAGATTTCAGTTACGGTTCCCACAATAGAGCGAGGGTTATGAGGAGGTCCTTTTTGGTCTATTGAAATGGCTGGGCTTAGCCCTTCAATGTAATCAACATCAGGTTTCTGCATCTGTCCCAGAAATTGGCGGGCATAGGAGGAAAGGGATTCCACATAGCGGCGCTGACCTTCAGCATATATAGTGTCAAAAGCCAGAGAACTTTTACCTGAGCCTGATACGCCAGTGATAATTACTAGCTTCTCTCTAGGGATGGTGACATCTATATTTTTCAGATTGTGTTCTCTGGCTCCCTTTATGAATATGGTGTCTGGCATAGTTCTGCAATTGTAGCATTAGAGGAATTAGCTCTCAAAAGAGGTGGTGATAGTTTCTCATGATTGAAATTTGAAAAGGGTCAGAGCCTCTCAACATGAGAGGCTCTGATTGACTAATTAAGATTGGACTAGTTTTATAACAAGCCGTTTAAATTGATCAGCACTGGTGCCAGC
>CAYPSP010000039.1:0-8441 GCA_964413335.1 uncultured Dehalococcoidales bacterium | reverse complement strand
ACAGATGAGCTTAATAGAGCTAAAGAATTATCTAAGGGCAGACTACAGCTCAAATTAGAAGACAGCATAAATGTAGCTTTATGGCTTGGTAGCCAACAACATCTAACAGGTCAGATACTGGAAATAAATGAGATCATCAAAATTATAGATGCCATTACTCTTGATGACCTGAAACAAGTTGCAAGTGAATTACTATCTAACGATAAAATTAGCATGGCAATCGTAGGACCTGGTGATAATAATCCTTCTATTGAGTACCTTAAGTCCCGGGTAATATAATTAATTTGAGATACTATTCTATATAAATATTATTGAATACCTTTTCAGTACCAAAAACTAATAGTAGCTGATTAAATTATTACTCTATCTGTTTTCATTTAATAATATCAGGAGGTTTCTGATGCAACATATTGAAACTGGCAACGCAAAAATCGAGCCTCTTAGTCCTGTAGTAGCTGGGTCATTTCAGAGTATTATATTCACATATACGGCAGGACACCCCATTGATGATACTGGCTATCTTAAGATTGTATTCCGTCATGTAGGAGATTTTGGCACTCCACAGTTTGATAACCCCATATCAGCGAATTACTGTACTGTAACAACCAATGGTGATTGTCATATTGAGCCACGATGGGATCCCAAGGGCCACACACGCCCCTGGGGGCAATCTCTATTTCTAAAAGTAATGAATGGTTTTCTTAAGGAGGGAGATAAAGTACAAATCACTTTCGGAGATAGATCTAAAGGCTCTCCTGGCTGGCAAATGCAAACCTTCTGTGAATATAGTTTTGAGTTCAAAACCTTTGTTGACCCTATAGCCACCTATGAATTCAAAGAAATTGCAGATTCTCCTGTACTACGTATAGTGTCAGGCCAACCATCAAGAGCAATATGTATTGCTCCATCTCAAGTACAAATCAACAAGGGTTTTGACTACTATCTCAAACTTGAGGATCAATGGGGAAATCCCACTGGTAAGCCAGTGAAGATACATCATATGGGCTTCTCACAGATAGGGATAAAAACCATCACCATCAAAGATGAAAACACGAAGCTACAATCTGAAAGTAATTTAATCGAAATACTGGAAGAAGATAAGTCGTTACATCCATACTGGGCAGATTTTCATGGACAGTCTGAGGAGACCATTGGCAGCAATTCTATTCAGGATTACTTTATCTTTGCCCGTGACTATGCACTAATTGATATAGCTGGACACCAAGGCAACGATTTTCAAATCGACGATGACCTCTGGAAAACAATAAATGAAACAACTAAAATATTTTATCAACCTGATAGTTTCATTACCTTCCCCGGCTATGAATGGAGTGGAAACACTCCCCTTGGAGGCGATCGAAATGTCTTTTTCTGTTCCGAGGGTGGACAAATCAGCAGAAGCTGCACAGATTTATTGCCAGAAAAGCAGTCCTCCTATGCAAATTCTCCTACAGTAATGGAGTTATTTGAAGAACTCAGAAATCAAACGACAGGAGCTTTTACCTTTGCTCACGTAGGAGGGCGCTATGCCGATATTACCATGCACGATCCAGAAATAGAGCTGGCAGTTGAAATACACTCAGATTGGGGCACATTTGAATGGCTCCTAGATGACGCCCTCAAAATGGGATACCGAATTGGTATTTGTGCTAACTCCGATGGTCATAAAGGACACCCGGGGGCATCATATCCTGGAGCCAGCCAGTTTGGTTCACAGGGAGGACTGACTTGTGTGATGGCAACCAAACTTGATCGAGATAGCATCTTCGACGCAATAAAGGCAAGGCATTGTTATGCCACCACAGGTAACCGAAGCCTGTTAAAAGTACACATCACTATGGATAATGGGCAAAGAGCCATGATGGGCGATATTTTATCTTATAAAGATGGTAATGCAGTACTTTCAGTTAAAACTGCAGGTACAGCTCCCATAGAGAGTATAGAAATTCGCAATGGGCTGCAAACTATTGGCACTTTTAGGCCATATGATAATAACGATATATACCACAGCAATAAATTGAAGATTGCGTGGAGTGGGTCAGAGCTACGAGGTCGCGCACGTATGGTATCCTGGAATGGAACATTAGACCTCATTGGTAATACTATTTCTAGCGCCAAAGCTATAAATTTTTGGAATAAGCATCACCCATTGAAGCTCATCAATGATAATCGTTTAGAATGGATATCAATGACTACCGGGGGAGTTGCTGGAATTATATTAACACTCAAAGAAGCTAATACAGGACAGCTTGAGATTGAAACAATGCAAGGTAATATTTCAATAGATGTAAACTCAATTGGAGTCAACCCAAAGACATATAACTATGGAGGATTAGGTAAGAAGTTAGAGATATACAAACTTCCTGATAATAAGTCTTCAAAGGATGTCTCTTTCAAGTTGCCTTTACAATCACTTCACGAAGGTGACAACCCAATATACGTCCGCGTGGCGCAAGAAGATGGACATATGGCATGGAGTAGTCCAATATATTTGATTAATGACACAACCAATGACTAGTCTTTCTCAGGAGTTGTTATATGGTAAATCATAAAACAAGTATAGCAGCATTAGTTAAAGATGCTGCCACAATAACGATAGAGGATATTCCCAACCAGGCAATAGAAAAAGCAATTAGCCTATTCGTTGATACAATCGGTTGCATCTTTGCAGGATCTACTGCAGAGGGTATTTCCAAGCTAAAGAATACTATCTTATACTGGGGGTCCACTCCTCATGCAACTGTTCTCGTTTCTGGTGAAAAAACAAGTGCACCATCCGCTGCGCTAATAAACTCAGTCATGGGCCATGCGCGTGATTTCGATGACACCCATGACCTTGCTGCCAATCATGGTTCCGTAGTCATAGTGCCAGCATTACTAGCCACCGCAGAAGCATGCAGTCGCAGAAATAAAACAGCAACATCAAATCCTTTTCATAGAGAACAGGTATGTGGAAAGACTCTAATTGCCGCACTTGCTGTAGGTTTGGAGGTAACAAATCGTTTGGCCATGGCTTTTGCTCCATATCTTCATGCTGGATGGCTGCCAACCACCTTATGGGGACCGTTTGGAACAGCAGCCGCATGTGGTAGAATCCTTCAACTGAGTAATGAACAAATGCATAACGCTTTTGGACTTGCTTATTCACAAATACATGGTAACCGACAAGCCCTACTCGACGGTGCCCTGGCGAAACGTATCCAGCCGGGATTTAGCGCAGTAGCAGGGTTACAATCGGCTTTTCTCGCCGCTAACGGCATCACTGCAGCACATAATATCATTAGCGGTGACTTTGGTATTCCCACCCTATACACCGAAGGAAAAATCGATAATCGCTACATAGATACAGGACTAGGTTCCTTTGAAGAAACAATGAATATCAGCATAAAACCATATCCTTCTTGCAGGTGCACACACGCCGTTGTTGATGCAGTCATGGATATTAAAAAACAACAGACTATATTATGGCAAGATATTGAAAGCGGTGAAATCTACCTGCCACCAAATTCTATGGCACAAATTGGCCAACCTTTTACCATAAGGGATAATCCTACCGTCGATGCTCAGTTCAGTGCACAGTATATAGCTGCTTTCACCTTCATTTACGGAAAACCACGAATAGCGGATTTCCATGCAGATAATGTCATTTCACGTCAGGATATTATTCAGTTGGCCTCTCGTTTCACTCCAATAGAATTTGAGAAACACACTGTGGAGATTGGCCTTGCTGAGCTTACAATTACCATGAATAACGGTCAGCATCTCCACTCAAGAATTGAAAAGACCAAAGGAAGTCCTTCAAATCCCCTATCAGCAGAAGAGCAAGAGATAAAATTCATTGATTGCTTAGATAACTCGGGTATTACATATTCAAATAAGATTAAGCATTCGTTGCTCAGCACCACCAGAGACATTATTAACTATGATGACATAGTACAATTTGTAGACCTAATCCAAAGTTTTACTGAAAGTATAGATATCTAAAGTTAGCTAAGATAAACTTTGGTTGATAATTACTGTTTAATAAACGTCTATATATAAATATAAAAGAAAAAGTGGGTAAGCCTTTCAAGAGCTTACTCACTTTTTCTTTCTATAAACTGATTCTAGTATTCGGGGTATCCGCCACCGGCAGGCATGGCAGGCGCTTTTTCTTTCTCAGGAATATCGGTTACAAGCGCTTCTGTAGTTAATATCATGTTCGCTATACTAGCAGCATTTTGAAGAGCCGCCTTAGTGACTTTTAGAGGATCAACGATCCCTCTCTTCACCATGTCAACATTGATTTCATCTTTATCTGCGTCATAGCCGATTCCAGGTGCACTCTCCATAATCTTATTCACTATCACGGAGCCTTCTCTACCGCTATTAGCAGCTATGCAACGAATAGGCGCCTCTAAAGCCTTCTTCAATATAGTAATACCTGTAGACTCATCACCACTAAGAGCTAGTTTATCCAAAGCTCCAATGGAATTTAAAAGAGCAATACCACCACCTGGTACAATGCCTTCCTCTACTGCTGCTCTGGTAGCTGATAGAGCATCTTCCACCCTATGTTTCTTTTCCTTCAACTCAACTTCAGTACCAGCCCCAACCTTTACTACTGCTACGCCACCAGCCAACTTAGCCAACCTCTCCTGAAGTTTCTCTTTATCATAATCAGAGGTTGTAGAATCTATCTGTGCCCTTATCTGCTTAATACGAGCCTCGATCTCATCACTTTTACCCTTACCTTCTACGATAGTGGTATTATCTTTATCTGAAACCACTCTTCTTGCTCGTCCCAAATCTTCTACAGTTACTGAATCCAGTTTCCTGCCAATCTCTTCAGATATTACTGTAGCACCAGTTAGAACAGCAATATCCTGTAGCATTGCTTTTCTCCTATCACCAAAACCAGGTGCTTTAATTGCCAGAGGACTTAGAGTTCCTCGCATTTTGTTGACTACCAGTGTAGCCAGAGGTTCCCCATCTATATCTTCAGCAATGATAACCACGTTCTTGGTTGTTTGGACCAATTTTTCCAGTGTTGGAAGAATATCAGCCAAAGCAGAAATTTTCTTATCAGTAATTAGTATATAAGGATCCTCAAGTTCAGCCTTCATCTGGTCTGCATTAGTAATAAAATATGGGCTAATATAACCACGGTCAAACTTCATTCCTTCTACAAACTCAGTTTCAAACTCCAAACCCTTGCCTTCCTCTACGGTAATAACACCATCTTTGCCAACTTTCTCCATTACATCAGCAATCAGTTCACCAATCTGTGAATCAACTGCTGAAATAGCAGCTACTTGGGCCACCTGTTCTTTACCTTTTACAGGAATAGACAATTCCTTGAGACGTATTATTAGTGCAGCTACACCTTTTTCAACCCCACGTTTCAATGCTTGTGAATCAGCACCAGCGGCAATGTTCTTGAAACCTTCGTTGATTATGTTTTGTGCCAGAAGCACAGATGTGCTGGTACCATCACCACACTGGTCATTTGTTTTAGATGCCGCCTCTTTTACCAACTGAACTCCCATATTTTCAAATGGGTCAGGTAGTTCTATCTCTTTTGCAATTGAGACACCATCATTAATAACCGAAGGTGCTCCCCATTTCTTGTCCAGCGCAACCGGTCTGCCACGAGGTCCTAATGTTACACCTATAGCTTCCGCCAGAGTATCAATGCCTTTCTTTAATGCTTTTCTTGCTTCTTCTCCAAAAAGAATTTGTTTTGCCATTAACTTACCTCCTATTATTAACTTCTTTTAGCTAGAATATCGCTCTCTCGTAAAATGATTACTTCCTCTTCATCCAGCTTAAACTCAGTGCCAGCATATTTTGAGTAGACCACTTTATCTCCAACCTTAACTTCCATGGCAATTCTTTTGCCATCTTCAGAAAGCTTACCAGGTCCAACAGCAATAATCTCACCTTCTTGAGGCTTCTCCTTCGCTGTATCTGGTAAAACAATACCACCCTTGCTTACCTCTTCTCTTGGTAGAGGTTTTATCACTACCCTTTCTCCCAACGGTTTAATCTTGTCTACCATGCTCCCTCCTTTCTTTATTTGTAAATACTAGCAGTCAAACCATCTAACTGCTAGCAGTCTAACATTGCGACTGCTAATTATTATAGCACAAAATTTAAATTATTCAAGAAACATGTAAATATCAGATAAATATCTAAAACTCTTGATTTCTACACGAAAACGTATATAATTGACTTAGTGAAGCAGAATAATAAGCGAAAATGGAATAAGGAAAGTATCCTCACTCTCAGGCGGCATTTGGGGCTAACACAAACAAAGTTGGCTGAAGAATTGGGAACCCGCCAGCAAACAATAAGCGAATGGGAAACGGGCATGTATCAACCACGTGGTACCTCAGTCACATTGCTTAGCCTTATTGCTGAGCATAATAACTTTGAGTACCATTTGAACAAGTCAGAATAATACTCCATAAAAAGGAAATAATTTTTTTGCCATTAAATACACGTAAACGGATAAGCATCACTGAGGAACAATTAATATTGGTAGTAAAGCAATTACTTGGCAGACAACTATGTACTGAGCAAGGAGAACATTTAAAAATCATCTACCTTGGAAAAAGAGAAAGCAATAATGGGCCAGATTTTCAAGGAGCACTTATCCAAAATAGCTCTGGGCAACTTCTCAGTGGGGATATCGAGGTCCACGTCTATGCTAATGACTGGTTTCGCCATGGGCATCAATATAATAGCGAATACAACAACGTAATTCTTCATATCGTAGCGCAGCAGCATCCTGATACCATCACTCGTACGAAAAATGGCAAATTGATTTCAATATTATGTCTACCTCGTGAATTATACATTCAGCCTTACCTTATGCAATATTACCGTCTCCCCTGCTATCATGTAGGTAATCGGCAAGATATTCGTTTTCTGTACAGGTTGTTGGCCATGGCAGGTGAACAAAGGTTCATAAAAAAAGCATCGCTTTTTCAATCACAAATGGTACTGGAAAAACCCAGTCAAGTGTTATTTCGTGGCATACTGAGAGCTTTGGGCTACTCTAAAAACATGAAGCCTTTTGAGGAACTTGCACGAAGACTACCATTAAGCTTGATTGAGCAATTAGAACCCTACAATAACATATATAAAAAACAGGCGTTGATTCTGGGAACGGCTGGTTTATTACCCTCTCAACGAAAAACAACTGTCTTCCCCTCGGGGTATAAAATAAATAAACTTGAAGCTATCTGGAAAGATATTGGAAATTGTAAAACCAGTATGAATGCAAACGATTGGCAGTTATCACATATATATCCTAATAATTCTCCCATTAAACGTATGCTGGCTTTGGGCTATATGATTCAGCGTTATCACAAAACTGGTTTTTTAAAAGGATTATTACAACTGGTTTACCTATCGGCACCTGGATATCCTTCAATAGAGGAAGGAATAATTATATACGGAGAGAGGAGTCTACAAAAACAGAATTGTCTTACTATACCTTATCACATTCGAAAAACTGCTCTAATTGGCACCGGTAAAGCTTCACAAATCGCGGTCAATGTTCTATTACCTTTTGCTTTCTCCTGGGGCGAATTGGCTTGTAAACCAGAAATTAAAAAAAGAGCTCTGGATACATACCTCTACCATCAAGAAATGGCAGATAATACGGTAACACGTCACATGCAGACTCAACTTGGCTTGAGAGATAATCATGTATTTAATGCCTGCCAGCAGCAGGGTTTAATCCATCTATACAATGACTATTGCAAGGAAGGAAAATGTTTAAGTTGCCCCGTTCTTAATTGAATGGATTATTTAACTCTTTTTAGTTAAGTTAACTCGTGGTTGTTTTGGAATTTCCCATGATAGAATAGAATCATGGATAAAGGCAATAAACTCAAGAGAATCTTCACTTATAAACTTACCTATAAACAGAAGATTAACCTGGCAGGTTTTCTTGCCAGCGTCGGTTTTCTTGCCGTTGTCTTTGATTACTTGGTGGCTAGTGGGGGTACACACATGTACTTAACATGTATCCCTCACGCAGTAAAAATGAACTTGGCTGCGATATTAGAATTAATTTTAGTTATAGCTATAATCTATTTTGCTATTAGGTTCATAATAGGATTCTTTGATAAAGAAAAAGAAGAGCCATCATCTGAAATAAAAGCTATAGAGACAATGCTGATAAAGAATAAGATAACATTTATAAAGTGCAAACATTGTGATTCGCCACAAGTAATCAAGTTTGGAACACATCAAAATGTTCTGGGCAATAAAGTCCAGAGATATTACTGCAAAGACTGTGAACGTAAGTTTGTGCTGGATACATTACCTAAAATGAAAACTCCGATGGCATGGATAGCATCAGCTTTGGATATGTATTATCGTGGCATGCCACTAGATAGTATTCAAGGACACATGAAACTAGTGCATGGTAAATACTTCTCTGAGGC
>CAYPSP010000038.1:0-8589 GCA_964413335.1 uncultured Dehalococcoidales bacterium | reverse complement strand
AACATCGCTATAGTAGCCCCGCTTGTAGGAGCATTATTAATGGTTATCATTCCCGGTCTTCCGGCTGCTGCCACAGCCTTGCGCAATATCTCAGCAACCTTTCGATACTGGTATATTTCACTTGGTGCCCCAGCTATCACATCATATTTGTTATCAATTTTCAGCAGTATACCTCCCCATATTCCATCAACACATCAGTCCAGAGCACAACCTCTACTGATAGTAAACATCATCTCTTCGTTACTGAAAGGCGCCGTTTGAATCCCGGCAACCACAATTGGTTCTTGCTTCCCTCCAACGTCACGGTGCATTAGAATCACCCTGTCATCATTTTGCCCGAGCTCTATCTGCTGAGGACAAACAGCAAGCTCATCCAGTAATTCCTGCTCACTAATCCTGATAATACGCCTGCTATTTATACAGTATGTTCCTATACTGAGAAAGAATTCCATTCCCGCGTGAAAAACCCTATCCGCCATCTCTCCAGTCACATCAAGGGGCTGTTCAGGATTGTACTCGATTCCATACTTTTTCTACAGTTCCTGTCCCTTCTTGAATATTGACAGGTCAAACTGTTTTTCCTCTATTATCGGCCCATTCTTTGACCTTATGAGTATCTCCCAGAGTGGTAATCTCATAGCAGCACCTCTATAGTAGATATTTATATTTTTATAAAACCCAGTATACCAATACCCATATTTCGCTGTTTATTTTAGCAATTATAAGGGCAATGACTTGATAAATTCTTCGCTGCTTCTTGAGCCAGGAATTCCAGTATGCTCCACTTCCTTATCTGCTATTTCCAGCACCTCATCCAGTATCTTTATGCCTTCATCAACCTCCTCCTCTGTAATTATCAACGGAGGAGCCACAGTCAAGTGATCATACCAGCTCATAATAAACATTCCCTTCTTCAACGCCTCTGCAGCAAGTCGGTCAGCCAACAGTTTCTTGTAGAACTTGTCAGCCTTGACGTTGAAAAGTTCCCTGGTCTTGCGGTTTTTAACCAGTTCCAGTGCCCAGAAATGCCCAATGCCTCTCACATCGCCAATGCATTCATGCCTCTCCTGCAATTCATATAATCTCATTTGCAGATATTTGCTCACCCTCTTCAGTATTCCACTAGCTTGTAACTTGCTGTATTCAGAAATTGCTGCTGGAATTGCTGCCATCATTAGCGGGTGCATTGTATAGGTAAAACCAAAGTAAATAATGTTATCTTCGTAGTATTCCGTGACCTTACCACCTGTTGCCGTGATTCCCACTGGAGTATAGGAACCGGTGCATCCCTTGGCAGTAGTCAATATATCAGGTTTAACCTTCCAGTTATCTACAGCAAATGCAGGGCCAGTACGAAACCATCCGCTCATTACCTCATCCACCACCAGCAACACTCCGTTCTCATCGCATATCTGTCGTAACCTCGGTAAATACTCAGGTGGAGGCACTTGCTTTCCATTAGTGCCAACCACCGGCTCTATAAACACAGCCGCCACATTTCCCTCTTCCTTTATCATGTGGTCAACATACTCCGCACAGCGAACATTACATTCAGGATACTTAAGTCCAAATGGGCATCGATAACAGTAGGCATCAGGAGCAAAAATTACCCCTTCTATTCCATAACGATCTCGCTCGGCAAATCTGTGTCTTGGCCCTCCTGTCAGCGTCATTCCTGATGCAGTTCCACCATGATATGAATGATAACGCGCAATTATCTTGTGACTCGGTGACATACATTGCCTGATAATCTGTACCGCTGATTCGTTTGCCAAGCTACCTGAGGTTGAGAAAAAGAATTTGTTCAACCCTTCGGGTATAACCGACATCAACGCCTCGGTAGCCTTCTCCCCAGATTTATGGGCAAATACAGGAGCCACGTAGACTAGTTCATCAGCTTGGCGATGAATGGCATCGATTATCGCCTTGTTGCCATGCCCCAGATTGGAACACATAAACTGCGATGAGAAATCAATGTACGCTTTACCATCCTCGTCATATAGATGAACGCCCTCTGCCTTTGCAATACATATCGGTGCTTTCCAATCCTTCTGTTTCTTCCATGGCCCATAGCTGTGGTCCGTAAACCCCTTTAGCATCTCCTTGTTATCAGTCATCTATAGTCTCCTCCTTTATCTGCGATTTTTCTTTTTACTGTTAACTTAAAATATAATGCCTTTGCTTATCGTAGCAACTTCAGCAAATAAAGAATACAAATGCCTCTCCTAAATAATCTTATTAGAAACCTGCATCCATGAGAAAGCACTGCGATACATCCTGGAATTTAAGAGTCTCTGACCTGGTCACAGTACCCGAAGCAACCTGCCTGACCAATAGACTCACTACCCTCTATTACTGTACCAGAATAAAAGTCTATGCTCTCTCCACAGGCGGCATAAGTCTTGTGATTTGCCGTAGTTGCTACATCAGGAACTACTACAGTCGGTGTTGGTGGTAGTATAGTATGTTTAAGCGCTCCACCAAAACCCAGTTGCAATAGAACCACGTTAGCACCAGCAGCCACATAGCCTGGGAAAATGCTGTTTGGGTCCTGCCAGTTGTCCACAAAAAACAATCCTCTATGGGGAGGTTTCTCGCCGTAGCGAAGCACTCCCTTAATGGGACAGGTGCCTCCTTTCACAATGGCACCCAGGGATTTCTCCTCCAGCGTAGAAATACCGGCCGCAATATTAGCTGGCACCGGGTTTACATCACGTATTGGTTCTCCTATCCTCTTCCCTCTTTCTTCTGTAGTAAGTGCAACATTAATAATCTGCTTGGCAATCTTTTCATTAGCAGCACGCCTCGCCAATATATGCTCTGCACCGATAATTTCGGTGTTTTCCCCAAACATAGCCCTACCCCCTGCATTAACAACGTGGTCAAAGAGATAGCCCATCACCGGATTACCAGCAATGCCAGAGGTAGCATCCGAACCACCGCATTTAACTCCAATAGTAAGAAATTTATCATCAACCAATTCTCGACGAATAGAAGAGGCATCGTGTACCATCTGTCTTGCCACACGAGCCCCACGTTCCATTACTTGGAAAGTGGTAGGATATTGTTTACTGGAGATATATTCTACAGGCTTACCCGTTTCTGCTATTTGCTCAGCAAGGAACTCCGATTTTAGTTCCGGATAATCAGTCCCCCATGCAAGCTCATGCACGATGACAGCAGCAACATTAGGGTTCTTCCCCAGACCAATCAGAATACGGGCTATTGTCTCCCTATCCCGCTTGGAACGACCGTTACCGCTATCTGCAGTTACCATGGTGCGAACGCCATTAACAAATTCACATATCTTGCTCGATACCAGACCGGCTGGTAATACCACTACATAGTTACGGGTGCCTACCGTACCATCGGGTCGAGGATATCCAAGGAAACTCATTTGTCACCTCCTCCCACCTGGACACGTATTCCATCTATATTGTGCACATGTACCTGCGCACCTTTTTTAATATCCACTGTAGCTCTTCCTATAATTTCCCCATACCTGACTATATCGCTTCCTTCAGGAAGATTTTCCAGCGCTACCTTGAAACCAAAAGGAATCTTTTCAATTGCATCGATTGTCAACCGTTTCTGTTTTCCTTCTACTTTTACCTGGTCACCAGCAATAACATCCTCCACAACCACAGCCACATTATCTTTGCTATTTCCTGCAAGGGCACGCCTTGATACCATAACTAGCTTACCTCCTTATTCTCGGCATAGCTCTACTAATATGGAATTACCGCCAATGATAGCAGAAAAAAGAACTATTTTGGGAAGATAAAATGAAAAACGTTTTATACGTATTCTATAATCATTACGAGATAGTGAATTGCCTTCTTAAGAACCAGTCCTGCAATAATGTTAGACTATGGAAGAAATTATAAAAGATAGACCTTTTGGTGGCTTAGTCGAGGCTTTAGTACAATAATATTTCTCAATAAGCCACTACAGTAATTTCAGTGCTTTATATAATTAATCATTAAGAATAAGGAGGATAGTACAATGCAGAATCAACTGGATTATTATACTTACTTAAAGAAACAAGCTAAGGAACGTGACCAGGCTCTCCCAAAATTAGCTGCTGCACAGGATGTTATGAGGGAAGAAGCCTACAAGGATGGACTGCTTAGTCGCAAGGTTAAACGGCTAATAGCTTTAGGTATTGCTCTTGGAGCAGGATGTACAGGGTGCATTCTGGGCCAAACCAACCACTCATTAAATGCTGGGGCTACCAAAAATGAAATTTTTGAAGTTATCGGAGTGGCTATGAGCATGAGAGGGACTACCGGCGGATCAGAGGCGTTAAAAGTAATTAAGTTCCTGGATGAAATGGATACTGAGTAATACTGAACTTACTAAGATAATCAGTTTCGGTAATAATATTTTCCATAATCTTTTGACATTAAGCTATAGCATGTTTAATTGCGAAAATGGTATTGGGTGTGCTGGCTGACCACATAGAACATGGTACACGAAAAGGTTTCTGCTGTATTATTGCTTGCAACATTTCCCTGTGCTACCCTATCAACAAGTATCGTGAGGAGAAAAACAGTTCTATGGGTGACAGCAAACAACAACAATTTTCAGGTGAATCAAGCACCAGCCTGAAACCAAAAGATGCCGGACTGTTGTGTTACGTTGGTGCATGGATATCAGGTATAGTCTTTCTCATTATAGAGAAAAAGAATATACTGGTTCGCTTTCATGCAATGCAGTCACTGGTTTGCTTTGGCATCCTTGGCATTATATTAAATATCGCTGATATTATACGTGGGTGGGCTACCTGGGCAAGTCTTAGAGGCCCTTTCTTTCCATTGGAAGTCGCCACAAATATTATTTTTGGAATCTTCGTAATACTTACCATTGTCTTGTGGATATCCCTGATGCATCAAACACATCGCGGTAACTTCGTTAAAGTCCCCTTGTTAGGTGAACTGGCATTAAAGCTACTATCCAGGCTGGATGGTATCAACAAGGAAGATTTTAAGCTGGAAATGAAACCACTGAAGAGTAAGCCAGATCCGGATAATGTTCCTCCTGAAGAGCCTGCCATAAATTCAGAAAGAGCATCCGGCTATTATCAAAGGAGCAATAAAGCTGGCAGAATTGCCTCATCCATTGGGTCCATTGTCTGGAGTATTCTACTGCTGGTTCTGTTTAATTTTTTAAGCCAGTATATAGCCTGCTATTTTGGGAACACCATAAATGGAATAACAACGTGGCATATCTACCCACTACTGACTCAAGAATTCAAGCTGGTGTTACCAATTATAAACATAGCATTAATTTTATCGATAGCAGGTCATAGCATCGCCATCGCCTTCGACAGGTACATAATTCGAGAGATAATCAAGATTATCTTACATCTACTTGGTATTGCCGCTATTCTTACCTTTCTCAGAGTATTTCCGCTGGACTTCAATGTAATCCCACATTCTGTTATGGCCACAATTTCACCCACAATCACTTTTGCAGTCCTCACTATTGTGGTGGTAGTGACAGCAATAGAAGCGCTGGTAAGATTTGTCAGGCTCATTATCTATGTTCTAAAGTAAAAGTAAGGAGGGCTACAGTAACCCACCTTACTTTTCTATCTTCCTATTATCCTTGTCTAAATTAACATATAGTTTAAGGTGTTTTTCTACCTAAGAGCCAAGCATGGCTTTCAGGTCCTCGTCTGGAGTAGTGATTGCCTTGAGATCAAAGTTATCCTGTAGTACCTTCAATACATCAGGGGTAACAAAGGCAGGAAGAGTGGGACCCAGGCGAATTCCTTTAATTCCCAGATGTAATAGAGACAGTAGTATTGCCACAGCCTTCTGCTCAAACCATGATAGCACCATTGAAAGCGGCAGTTCATTCACTCCACAAAGCAAAAATCAGGGTATCCTGCAGGCTGCTGTTTGCTCACATTGATAACAAAACATACTCATAATTCTTGCCTCCTTTTTTAATCAGATATCTATAATATTTACTTTTGTAATAATAATGCCAGCCTCAATCTCATTACATGATTTATATCATATTAAAATATTTATTTGTAATATTTAATAACATCAGTATTTATAAGAAAAACTAACGGGCATGGAAGTTAATACAAAATAAGAGGTAACAAGAAATGGCTGAGATAAAGGTGGATTGCATCGGTGAAACCTGTCCGATTCCCCTAGTGGAAACTCGCAAGGCACTGAGAAAAGCAAAGAAGGGGGACCTGATAGAGGTTACCGGAACCCATCCCTCTTCCAAGAAAGAGATACCAATGGCTGTCAAGGCACTGGGACTGGAACTGGTAGATATCCAGGAGGACAATGGAGTCTGGAAAATAAGAATACGCAGGTAGAAGGAGAAAGCAAACATGGCAGATAAAGCTACCATTATCGTACACAGCGGAGAAATGGACAAGATTTACAGCGCCCTCATTGTAGCTAACGGTGCACTTGCAATGGGGATGGAAGCATCACTTTTCTTCACCTTCTGGGGCCTGCAACGCCTTAAGAAAGGTGGCTTGGAAAAGGGCCCTCTTTCTAAGATGAACTTGCTGGGCCTTGGCAAATGGATGGTTAAACGTAAAATGAAACAGGCCGGTGCAGCTTCTTTAGAGAAACTTCTACAGGATTTCAACGAACTCGGAGGTAAAATCCTTGCCTGCGACATGACCATGGAAATAATGGGTATAAAGAAAAAAGATCTGCGTGAGGAGCTGATATCAGAGTATTGCGCAGTAGGCAGCTATATAAACGAAGCAAGAGAATCAACGATAACCCTTTTTATATAGATAGGAGAACAATATGCTAAACAAGCGTCAGATATATCTGGATAACTCGGCAGCCACCAGGCTTGATGAACAGGTGCTAGAAGCAATGAAACCGTATTTCTTCGATAAATATGGCATCGCCACCTCCGAGTTTGCCTACTCGCAGGGCATTGAGGCCAGGGAGGTATTGGATAACGCCCGTGAAGCACTTGCTACTGCCCTGGCTGCATCCCCCGAAGAGTTTATTTTTAGCTCAGGAAGCACCGAATCCTCAAATATAGCACTAAAAGGAGTGGCGCTGGCTCTTGGTGGCCAGAAAGGGAAACACATCATCATATCAGGAATCGAGGATTTCCCGGTGCTGAACAGCGCCCGAGCTCTTGAGAAGCAGGGATTTCGGGTGACGTATCTCGGGGTGGATAATGACGGCTTTGTGAGCCTCGACAGACTAAAAGAAGCTATCACTAACGAAACAATACTTGTTTCCATACAGCATGCCAACCAGGAAATCGGCACTATTCAGGATATAGCTGGTATTGCTGGTATCTGTAAAGAGAAAGGAGTTCTGTTCCATACAGATGCGACTCACTCCTTCTCCCGGGTTCCCCTTGATGTCAGCAATATACCTGTTGATTTAATCACCGTATCTGCTCATACCATTCATGGACCCAAGGGCATAGGAGGGCTATATATACGTAAAGGAACAAAAATAGCCAAGTGGATAGATGGCGGTTTTCAGGAGTTCGATATTCGAGCTGGTATGGAGAATATACCTGGTGCAGCAGGATTTGCCAGGGCAGTAGAACTGGTTACTCCTGAAGAAACGAAACGACTGCAATCAATGCGGGACCTAATCATTGACCGCGTGCTGGCTGAAATACCAGACACTGTACTCAACGGTCATCGCTGGAAGAGGTTACCGCATAATGCCAACATCTCTTTCCATTTCATAGAGGGTGAAGCTATCACCCTTCATCTTGACATGCATGGTTTTGCTGTAAGCACTGGCTCTGCCTGCTTCAGTCGCTCCCTGGAGGGCAGCCATGTTATCTTCGGGATAGGTGGCGACCATGAAAGAGCACATGGGTCAATACGTTTTACCTTTGGACGTTATAACAACATGGAAGACGTCGATGCCATTATACAGACACTAAAAAAAATAGTTCGCGAGTTGAGAAGCATCAGCCCGCTAGGCAAACAAAAAGAAAAATAGGAGGAGTAGAAATGAGTTTACCATACAGTGAAACAGTAATGGAGCATTTTCGCCACCCACGTAATGTGGGTAAAATCGACAATGCCGATGGAAAGGCACTGGAAGGCAGCCCAGCCTGTGGTGACATGGTGTCCGTACATATAAAAGTAGACCCTGACACAAATACTATCGACGATATCAAATTCGAATCTTATGGGTGTGCCTCCAACATCGCTACTGGTTCTATTATTACAGAAATGGCAAAAGGGAAAACAGTGGATGAAGCCCGAAAAATTACCTGGCTCCAGGCTTCAGATGCATTGGGAGGGCTGCCCAAGGTAAAAGCCCATTGCTCAGTGCTTGCCATAGAAGGATTACGCTCGGCCATTACCAACTACGAAGAGCGCCATGGTTTAGTAAAGGAGAAAGTTCCGACCACAATAGAATCAATACGCAAGCGTCTCAGAAAAGTCATGAACCCCATGGCCGGATTAGACCTCGTTCATACAAACCTGGTAAAGAGCATTGAGTTCAATGACGGCAACGTTCGTATAGTAATTACGTTGCCACCAAACCACCAGTTTTCTGCCGCAATAAAGAGCGAGATAACCGAAAAGATTGAGCCTCTCTGGGATGTAAA
>CAYPSP010000037.1:0-8815 GCA_964413335.1 uncultured Dehalococcoidales bacterium | reverse complement strand
GTGGGCATCACCCGGAGATGATCCTATGCTGCTACCGGTGCACTGCTAAAGCTGATGGATTCCTGCTTCCGCAGAAATGACAAAAAGGTAGGCAGGAAAGACAAAGAAGTTGTCATTCTGAGCACAGCGAAGAATCTCAGGGCAGGGAGATCATTTGGTCGCTGTCCCTTCTCTATGCTAAGGGTTTCAGCTCACCATTCAAGGATGACAAAAGAAAAGTGCCATTAACTGACTTTTTTACAAAACATTTGTTTGTGATAAAATATCACCTTGTTGTGTAAATAAGGCACAAGTTCATTGTAAAAATAGGGCTTTCTAGGAAAAACCAACATCAATACCTTCCAGCACCATATAGAGAGCTGGTTGAGATGTTGGTTTAATAGTTATACTAGCCAGCCATATTAAAAGGAGGATGCTTAATGAATATCAAAGGTTTGGATTTACTAAAGGAAAAATGTAGTGGAAAGAATGTCCAGAAACTACTGGATTTAAATAATGAGAAACTGGTCAGTTTCATTACAAAATACGTCGAGCTCTGCAATCCCGATTCAGTCTATATCTGCAATGATTCAGAAGAAGACAGGCTATATATAAAAAACAAGGCACTAGAAATTGGAGAGGAAAAGAAGCTTGCCATCGGAGGCCACAGCATACACTACGATGGATTTTATGACCAGGCAAGAGATAAAGCACAAACCAAGTATCTTCTACCGAAGGGCGTATCCCTTGGTGAGTCTCTCAATTCGATAGACAAGGAAACTGGCCTAGCAGAATTGCGTGAATATCAAAAAGATATCATGGTCGGCAAAGAGGTATTTGTGCTGTTTTTCTGTCTTGGTCCCACAAATTCCGATTTTTCCATTCCCTGCGTACAGATAACGGACTCAAGCTACGTTGCCCATTCTGAATACCTGCTTTATCGCCTGGGATACGAACAATTCAAGAGAATCGACAGCAATGAACAGTTTTTCAAGTTTGTCCACAGTGCCGGTGAACTGGAAAACATGGTCAGTAAAAATATTGATAAAAGACGTGTCTATATTGACCTCGAAGATAAAACCGTCTACACCACAAATTCTCAATATGCCGGCAATACTATCGGACTGAAGAAACCTGCCCTGAGGCTTGCTATTCATAAGGCATCCCAGGAAGGCTGGCTAACCGAGCACATGCTTGTTATGGGAATTAATGGCCCCGGAGGAAGAAAATCTTACTTCACCGGAGCTTTCCCCAGTGCCTGCGGGAAAACATCCACTGCCATGCTGCCGGGAGAGTCAATTGTCGGTGACGACATCGCTTATCTCAGAAAAAGAAACGGAAAAATCTATACCGCTAATGTCGAATCGGGTATATTCGGCATCATTCGCGACGTTAATACGAAAGACGACCCAATAATCTGGGAAGCATTGAACAAACCAGAAGAGGTTATCTTCTCCAATATATTAACAACCGAAGAAGGCAAAGTTTACTGGCTTGGCGATAAAAGAGAAACCCCAGAAAAAGGATTCAACTACTCCGGCCAGTGGTATAAAGGGAAAAAAGACTCCAAGGGAAACGAATTGGTACATTCGCATAAAAACGCACGCTATACTCTCAGGCTTAACAGTCTTAGCAACACCGACAGTGAACTGAACAATCCCGACGGAGTAGAACTGAAAGGCATCATCTTTGGCGGACGAGATTCCAGCATATGTCCACCGGTACAGCAGGCGTTTGACTGGACCCATGGGGTGATAACTATAGGAGCCGCACTGGAATCAGAAACAACTGCCGCCACGCTGGGGCAAGAGGGTGTACGCCAGTTCAATCCAATGTCCAACCTGGACTTTATGGCTATTCCATTGGCCACATACATAAGCAATTACCTTAAATTCACCGACGGTGTGGACTATGTTCCGCCTATATTCGGCGTAAACTATTTTCAGAAAGACAAAGACGGTCATTACCTGACAGGCATGAATGCTAAACGGGTCTGGGTAAAATGGATGGAACTTCGTGTCAACAATGATGTGGAAGCAATTAAAACCCCCACCGGATACATACCATTATATGAAGACCTGAAAAAACTGTTTAAGGAAGTGCTGGGCGAGGATTATTCACCTGAAGCATACGTGGAGCAATTCACCTTAAAGGTAGAGGAGAACCTGAAAAAGATAGAGAGAATCAAAGAGATATACAATACTAAAGTGAAGAACACACCTGCTACTCTGTTCAATGTACTGGATGAGCAAAAACAACGGCTGGAAGCGGTAAAAGCAAAACATGGAGACCTTATAGCCCCCAGCACACTCTTATAGTAAACCGTGTTCTGAAGGATAATGATAGCAAACAGTGAAGTGCCTGAAATAATCAGGCACTTCCTGAATCATAGTGAGTGAGGGGATAATTAAAATGGCAAATGAAGCATTACAATCTTCAAATCTGGGAAACATTGAGTTTTTCAAAAAAGGCAAGGTACGGGAGATATACAATCTCGACGATAAGTACCTGATGATCGCCACTGACCGGATATCCTGCTTCGACGTTGTTCTACCGACGCTGATTCCTCAAAAGGGAGCGGTTCTAACCACGTTATCGGTATTCTGGTTCGGCTTCACCACTGATATTATCCCCAATCATTTTATCAGTGCCAATACCAATGACTATCCAACAGAACTACAGCAGTATAAAGAAACCCTGCAGGGCCGCTCAATGCTGGTTAAAAAAGCAAACCCCCTGCCTGTCGAGTGTGTGGTGAGAGGCTATCTGTCCGGTTCCGGCTGGAAAGAGTATCAGCAAACACAATCCATCTGCGGAATAAAGCTGCCCGCAGGATTAAAAGAATCCAACAAGTTGCCTGAGCCAATTTTCACACCTTCCACAAAAGAGGATGCAGGCCATGATATCAATATAAGCCAGGAATACGTTGAAAAGAAACTGGGAAAAGAGCTGGCAGATAAAATTAAAAATACCAGTCTTGCCCTCTATAAAAAGGCTAGTGACTTTGCCCTGTCAAAAGGCATAATTATTGCCGATACAAAGTTCGAATTTGGCAAATTTGGAGATGAGCTTATCCTGATAGACGAGGTGCTTACCCCGGATTCGTCCCGTTTCTGGCCTGAAAGTGAGTATGCCCCGGGAAGGCCGCAATCCAGCTTTGACAAACAGTTTGCTCGTGATTATCTTGAAACACTGGACTGGGATAAAACATACCCCGGACCGAAACTGCCTGACAGCATAGTTAGTCAAACAACACAGAAGTACATCCAGGCTCTAAAACTGATTACGGGCGAAGGACTGTCTTCTTCACATTGACTTATTAGACAGTAAAGGATAATTTAGCGATATGCCAACTGATGCCCCCCCAGAGGGGCGTTTTTCTATAGTTAAAAAGGTTCCCTTCTTTTATGGATGGATTATCCTTCCCGTTGCCGCACTTGCCATGTTCATGTCGGGTCCCGGGCAGACCTATAATATCTCGATATTCGTAGACCCGATGATTGCCGAGCTTGGCTGGTCCCGCACCATAGTATCGGGACTTTACACGGCAGGTTCACTGACCGCCGGAGCTTTTATGATTCTGGCGGGGCGATTGCTGGACCGATACGGAGCCAGAATAATGCTCACCGCTGTAGCCACTCTTTTTGGGCTGGCTGCCCTGTGGATGAGCCAGGTAAACAGCCAGGTAGAGTTATACCTTGGATTGGCAGCCCTCCGCGCTCTTGGGCAAGGTGCTATCGGTCTTTTTTCTACAACACTCATCGCCACCTGGTTCGTCGAGAAGAGAGGGAAAACTGTGGCGGTGGGAGCTGTCGGAATGGCCTGCTCCCAGTCAATATTCCCCGTCGTAACACAGAGGCTGATAAACAGTATCGGGTGGAGAAATACATGGGCAACCCTAGGATTTTCCCTCTGGTCTTTGCTGCTTATTCCAGTAGCATTTTTTACCCGGCGCTCCCCTGAATCCATTGGACAGTTGCCCGATGGTATAAAAAAGAATACCAGCGGTGATATACCAGGAAAACAGGGTAAAGTTGCTAAAATCGAGGCCTCTTTCACACTACAGCAGGCAAGGAGAACACATGCCTTCTGGCTGCTCCTTATCAGTGGAATTTCTGTACCCATGCTCAGCACTGGCCTGTTCTTCAACCACGTATCGGTAATGGGCAGTATGGGCATCAGCCCTGAAATTGCAGCCTCAGTATACATAGTAATTGGGCCACTGGTTCTGCTGGGGGCATTCACATCCGGATTCATGGCAGACAGGGTAGCCAACAGGTACCTGTTGGCAGCAGTTCAACTAATGATAGTAGGCTCAATGCTGTGGGTTTTCACCATCAGTTCGACCTGGCAGGCACTGATTTACGGAGTCCTGATGGGATTCACCATCGGCTTTTCCAGTAATGTAAACACGGTTATCTGGGCAAACTACTTCGGGCGGCGCTGGCTGGGCAGTATCCGAGGGGTAGCTGTCACTTGTATGGTGGCTGCATCCGCACTGGGGCCACTTCCATTCGGTTACCTTTTCGACAGAACAGGCAGCTACTCACTGGCTATCCTTATTTCATTATCGTTGCCATTGATTTGCTTAATCACCTCCCTGATGGCAAAACCACCACTGGTTGATATGATGGATAAAGATATCTATGACAGTGTGTAAACCTTTCGGATAGGGTGTAAAATTGGTCAATCTTGGCCATGGAAAGGCAGATTTGCCGTTGCCAGGGACAAACGAAGGAGGCACAAATGAAGATAACCGACATCCGTACATACGCAGTAAAAGGCCGTCACTGGCCCAGCTTCCCCATGGTTTTTGTTGAGGTTGAAACCGATGAGGGAATTACCGGCCTTGGGGAATCGCTCCTTTATCAATCAAACGGCATAATCGAGGCTATCCACGCCATGAAGGGATTGCTCATCGGTGAGGACCCGCGCAATATCGAGCGATTATGGGAAAAGATGTTCCGACTGGGAAATCCGGGACCCGCCATCAGCGGCATAGAAATAGCCCTTTGGGACATCCTTGGCAAGAGTCTCGGCGTTCCTGTTTACCGACTGCTCGGGGGGCGCTGCCGCGAAAAGATAAGGGTGTACTGTGATGGATTCTTCCGCGGGGCAGATTACAATCCGGAGGAATATATGGAAAAAGCCCAGGAAGCCGTGGACATGGGCTTTACAGCGCTCAAGATGGACGTTGACGAGCCGCTTGAATCCGTAAACAAGGAACTTGGAAGAGCCATTACGTTGCATGAGCTTCGCCAGACGGTAAAAATGGTCGAGGCAGTAAGAGAGACTGTCGGTCCCGAGATAGACCTGGCAATCGATGCCCACGGCGCTTTTGACATCACTACGGCGCTGGCCCTGGGAAAGAAACTTGCTTCCTGTGACCTGCTCTGGTTCGAGGACCCCGTGCCACAGAGCAACCTCTCTGTAATGGCAAAGGTGGCTCAGTCAATCGATATCCCCGTCTGTACCGGTGAGATGCTGCGTTCCAGGTTTGAGTTTCGTGAACTGTTCGAGCGGCAGGCTGCCGAAATAATTATGCCCGACATCGCCCGCACCGGCGGTATGCTGGAAATGAAAAAGATAGCCGCTATGGCCGATACCTATTTCATGCTGACAGCACCACATAACATGGTAGGACCTGTATGCACTATGGCAACAGTCCAGTTATGCGCCTGTATCCCCAACTTCCTGGTCATGGAGTATCAACTGGGCGATGTGCCCTGGATTGATGACCTCATCAGCAGCCCCATTCCAATAAATAAGGGATACCTTGAAATACCTGAGAAACCGGGCATCGGTATTGAGTTGAACAAGAAAGAGGTAGCGAAGTACCTCGCCTGAAATGCCAGCCAATCTTGCCAATACTATTGGAATTATTTCTCTTAAAAGCTGAAATTATCGGGGTCGGGTCCGATACGGTGATTCCTGTTCAGTCCATCAATAATGTCCATATCTCCCTGCTCAAGGTCAAAATCGAAGATGGAAATGTTCTCCTTTATCCTCTCAGCCCGCGATGACTTGGGGATAGTTATTATGCCATACTGTATATGCCATCTCAGGGTAACCTGGGCAGCCGATTTGCCGTATTTCTGCCCCAGTTGGATTAGTGTCGGGTCCCCGAGTACTGCTCCCCGACCTAATGGACTCCATGCCTCAATCTTTATCTCATGCTGGGCACAGAAATCCCGAAGCTCCTTTTGTACAAGATATGGATGAAGTTCAATCTGATTTACTGCCGGGGCAACCTTCGCTGTCTTGAAAAGGGCTTCGAGATGATGAACCTTGAAATTGCTTACGCCAATGGAGCGGACACGTCCATCGTGATACAGTTTTTCCAGGGCTTTCCAGGTATCATTATATTTGCCTTTTACAGGCCAGTGGATAAGATATAGATCAACGTAATCCACGCCCAGCCTATCCATGCTTTGTTGAAAGGCTTTTAGCGTTGCATCATATCCCTGGTCGTTATTCCAAACCTTGGTGGTCAGAAATATCTCTTCCCTGGGGATATTGCTTTCCTCTATTGCCTGTCCAACGCCTTTTTCGTTGCCATAGACAGTTGCTGTATCGATACTGCGATATCCCTCATTGAAGGCAATTTTGATGGCTTCCCTGACCTCTTTGCCATCAGGTATTGCAAAAACTCCCAGTCCAAGCTGCGGCATTGTGATTCCGTTATTCAATTTCGCCTGAGGAATTTCAGTCATTTTTCTCTAACCTCCATTATTAAACAGTTTCAAGCATCACGCAAGATATCAATGTAGTACCAGTACAATAAACTGCAAGTCAATTGTTATGTCAACCTTGAATCAGCTCCTGGCTAGCCGCTCAGTCCAACCCTTCGCTGGCGAACACCGACAGTATCTTCCCATAGAATACCCTGTTGTAATTTCCCTGCGGGTAAAAGTGCGCCGCCACATCTTCGGGGATTCTCTCAGCTTCAAAATCGTTGGTATAAATGACCTGGCACTCATAGTGCAAGATACACTCATCTATCATCGGACTAGTAACGTTCCTGCCAGATATGGCAGTTAAATCGCATTTAGCAAATTTATCCACATCCCTGCCGGAGTTCTTCCCACAAAACAGCACTGCACTACTCATCCCTGTATTGGGCACATTCACGGTGAATTGTTTTGTCTGTCCTATTAAATCGTAGGTTAACCTTGACGGCCGAACCATTACCAGGAACATTGGCTTCGACCAGATAATACCAATAGTGCCCCAGCCAATGGTCATTACATTAAAACTCTCATCTTTCCCCTTCGAAGTCAGCAATAAGCCATCTTTCTTAAGAGCTTTAAGCGTGTACTGCAAATAATCGGTATGGCTTACTTCTATCTTTTTTATCATTTCTCCTCCTGTATATTTATTCTGATTTCAGTTTATCCAACTTAAGCGTTTAATAGTGTGGAATTTACCCTAACTATAATCCCTATGCCAGACATAAAAAGACCAGCATCCATACCTGATATAAGGTAAATTTGGGTCTACTAAAAGCTATAACTTGATGACCAGTTATTATATAGCAGACAGTAATCCATAGTCTATTAGCAATCTGTGCAATCTGCTAATTTTTGACAAACGTATGCCTGGGACATTATTATCATAGACGAAATCTAAATTTAACTCGAAGAAAAATACAATATAATGGAGGTAGTTAATGACAAACCAGGAGCACAATCCCAATAACGCAGCAATCATAGACAAGGCAGGTAAGAGAGCTTATGAGCTACTGGACGAATACCACGGCTGTGCTCAGTGTACTCTTGTCGCCCTGCAGGAGGCATTCTGTCTTGAGGGGGAGATACTTGCCAAAGCATCTGTGCTGTTATCAGGCGGGGTCGGAGGAACCAGAGCATCAGTCTGTGGTTTGCTTAGCGGTGCATGCCTCGCTCTTGGAATAAAATATGGACGTGATGTCTCCATGCTTAAAGGCCCGGCAGACAAAGCGATTGAGCAAGAACAATCAGGACTAGAAGCGGCAGGAAGATTATGCAAGTGGTTTGAGCGTGAATTCGGCACAATGACCTGCTCTGAGATTCGTTTCTCTCATATGGGGACCGACTTGAACAACAAAATTCCCTGGCAGAAACAAATGGAGGATGACCTGGGCATGCATACTCGTTGCTGCGAGATGGCAACAGAAACTGCCAGAAGAGCGGCTGCGCTGATGATTAACCCAAACCTGGGCATCCTTGAATTAGAACAGGTATAAAAATAACTGACAGAAAAATAATCCTTGCCGATGATAGATAAACCGCGAGTTGAGTATTTTCAGAGCTAATATTTTTCAATTAACCATGATTACCGAAGACAGCAACAACTTGCAGTCCAGAAAGACAAATTCTAATGAATGAAATGTATGTGCTCTGGATTGTTACCGGGTTGGCTTTTGCAGCATCACTTGCTGCCAGTCGTGGAAAGACCGTCCAGGCACTCAGGATTGCTCTCAAACAGCTACTGAAAATAATACCTCCATTTCTGGTGATGATGTTGCTTGTATCTGCCATTCTTTACTTTGTTTCGGATGAAATGATTACTCATTATCTGGGCAATGAAAACAAGTACTTTGCCGTCCTTTTTGCCTCGATGATAGGCTCAATTACCGTTATGCCTGGCTTCATCGCTTTCCCTCTTGCTGGAGTCCTGCTCAGCAAGGGAGTAATGTACATGGTTCTAGCCGCCTTTACCACTACCCTTATGATGGTGGGAATAGTAACCTACCCCGTTGAGAAAGCATATATAGGTACCCGGGCAACAATTATGCGTAATGGACTAGGCCTTATCACCGCGCTAATTGTTTCAATTGCAGTAGGCATACTTTATG
>CAYPSP010000036.1:0-8942 GCA_964413335.1 uncultured Dehalococcoidales bacterium | reverse complement strand
TTCACTTTCTCAGCGTCTCAATTCTAATAGTCGAGTGTCTAAATAGCAATGATTTTTCATACACAATAAGAGAAATATTATGGATATAGTCGCATGTATTTCCGTATAATTGCCGATACGATGGGATTGTGGGGAATTTATCAAGGTCGCATGCCCCCAAGCCACCCTCGCCCGCATCTGGGGCGAAAATGTTTGATAATTTCGGATTTTAGTGTGACAATAATAAGCACAAGGATTGTTAGCACCTTATAAATTCAAGCATAGTCATTTCAGGAAGAATCACCGTTAGTCAAGAAAATGCTGTATATTAAAGAGTAATAACTGGAGGGCAAAAGTGACCATTACAAACCGAGCCGAAATCAGACCTGGTTTACGAGTTTCAATTGTCTTAAAAGCTGACCAGCAATCGAACAAACTGACTGAAGGAATAGTCAAAGATATTCTGACAAATTCTCCTTCTCATCTACACGGTATCAAAGTTCGTTTAATAAGCGGCGAGGTAGGACGAGTGAAAACGATCAACCCAACAGTGTAAAAGATGCCGTCTCCGTCCTGGTTAATTAATCCTTTCACAAGGATAAAAGTTACCCCACTAATTGCAGAAGTCGAGTTCCAGAGAGAGTTTTACCAGGCTTAATATCAAGTTCAATAAGCAAGTATTCTACGGAAGCATGCTGGCGCTTTGACGTTGGTTTTGACGTTGACAGGCAGATTCCTGCTTTAGCAGGCACAGGTTTCGCAAGAACGACATAAGGGAGGCAGAAGAGTATAAGACGAGCAGGCTTAACTTTCTACTCAAACTTAAATGATCCCTCATTGAAAAGGTTCACACAATTGTCAACTACATTAGCATCATAAAGGGTCCCTTTCCCCTGCATGATCTCTTCCAAAGCTTTATCTAAACCCAGGGCTGGCCGGTAAGGTCGGTGAGAGGACATAGCCTCAACAACATCAGCCACCGCTAAAACTCTCGCTTCCAGAAGAATATCCTCACCCGACAATCCCCGTGGGTACCCGGAGCCATTCATCCTCTCATGGTGCTGATATATGATTTCCGCAATGGGCCATGGAAATTCAATGGCATTCAGTATTTCATAGCCAGCCAGTGGATGCGTCTTAACAATGCTGAATTCTGCCTCAGATAACGTATCAGGATTGGCCAGTATCTCGGCAGGAACCTGTATCTTACCGACATCATGAATAATTCCCGCCAGGTGGAGCGCGTTAACCTGGTCTTCTGAATAATTCATTCTCCTGGCTATGGCGCAGGCAAGCTGTGTAACCCGGCGCTGATGACCAGCAGTATAGGGGTCCCTTTTTTCGACTATCCTGACCATTGCCTGGATGGTAGCTTCTACCGACTCCATGAGCTTCCCTGCAGTCTGTTTAAGTTTCTTCTCCGTCCGCTTGCGCTCAGCCACTTCGGCCTTAAGTTTTTTATTCGCTTTTGTCAGTTCTTCAGTTCGCTTCGCAATCTCTATTTCTAACTGGTCATGTGCCTGCTTCAGTGCCCGCTCTGCTTGCCATCGCTGTAGTGCTACCGATGACTGGTTTATAAGTGCCTCCAGGACACTTGGGTCTATTAATTTAGTTCCCCTGCGTGCAAGGATAGCAGCAGTGCCAAACAGGTTTCCTTTACAGCTGAAGCCCATACAATAGACGTCACCCAGGGCGAGACGCCGTTCAATCTCATGGCAAATCGCCTCCGGCACTACCCTGCAAGCATATTCATACAGGCCTCCAGGGACCTTTACCAGCTTGCTTTTAATGAGATCAAGCCTTGCTTCATCACCTATCAAGGCGGTCACTCCTACAGGGTTCCTCCCGAGAAACTCAATAAAAGTGTCCCTGTCCCCCGCATTCCCAACAAAAGAACGAACACAGAAATTATTAGATGCTTCATCAAACGAACTTATGACAATAATAGCGTCGTCAGTGAGTTTTTGTAACCGCTCTCCAATAAACTGATAGATATCTTCCTCAGGCATAAGTTCAACAAACCTCAGTGCCGTGCTTGCAAGATACAAAATATCACTGGAAGGTATTATTTCTTCCTCTGTGTAACTGGCTTCAAATACCTTCGGGCGGGTAGTTCGCCGGTCAAGCAGTTTCAAATCACTGGTGAGTTGCTCTTTGTCCTCATTCTCATTTTTCATTTCCTGCGTCTTCATACTGGCTAATCCCTTCTTGAGCAATGTCAACTTTGGCTCCTCATGTCAACCTTATTGCTACATTTCAGTAGTATGATATTTCTGTACTATCTTCCCTGTTACTATCGTCATATACTTCACCATATTGCATAGTTGGTGTCAATGGTATTTTGGTCATAGTTAATCAGTACCAAGACTTTCAGAAATGAGAAGAATGATTTGCACAACTTGTCGCGTGACAAGGTAAATTCCTGCTACCTGCATTCGCAGGCACAGGCTTAGCTGGAATGACAGGGGAGGAGCGATTTCAGTCGAACTCGTCCCTCGAACTGGTTATCAATACAATTGCCACTATCCCCAGCGGCAGTAACGACAGCGCGGCGGCGATTGCCCCGGTAAGCGCCCATTTCCACTTTTTCCGGAATATGGCAAAAATCCCGCCAGCCACGGCAAGTACGCCAATCACAATTGACATCATCGGCACGCCGAAGATAATGCTGGGTACAAATGGGGGGATGTCCCCCTTGCCAATGCCGGGCTGGTCAAAGAAGCCAATCGCATAATTGAGCGCTCCAAATATCGCCATCGCCGCTGATAGCAGCGTCAGAATTCCTCCGTTGATTGGCCTTCTGGTCTTCTTCATGTTTCCTCCTTTTCCGGATAAGACTGTCCTGTTTTTTAAGTCTGCATACCACGAAAATATGGCTACTCCGTCAGTAAAAATACCCCCTCATACAGCTTTGTGAATCCAGTGTACCGGTGAAAATATATTCGCCATACAGCCACAGTGAATAATCGCATAACGCCAGGTAGAGGGCATACGCATATCTATCAGGTGCAGTTTCAGCTCTCTCCACACATCGGCAATCATTTTTCTGTTTGTTTCATCCTCATGGACCATGAACTGCACTACAAAGGCATCGCCCTGTGGCTGCAGCACACAGATTGGAATTCGCTCGTCTCCATAAACTATTTTAATATGCTCCTTGGCGTTGTCTACATTCCCTTCCTGCAGTGTGTGTTCTACCCAGTAATTCATAGGCTGTTTCTCCTCCTCGCTGTCGGTGAAAGTATACTATATTGACACCCTCACCTTAATCCTCTCCCTCAAGGGAGAGGAGATTCTGAAGAAGCGCTGTTTCCGGGTCAGCCCTTCCGTGAGTAGAACAGCGGCACCAACAGCAACGCCGCCAGCGACGAAGCCATCATCGCTATCCACATCACCGCCGCCGCTTGCAGGTGAACCACCAATGGAGAGAAAAACATCACCGAAATCCCGATGGACAACCCCAGCGCGCTTGCCAGTACAGGTTTGGAAACAGTGGCTAATGCCAGCTCAACAGATTCCTGGTTACTGTGATTTCGTTCACGGAAATAATAGATGCCTGATACAAGATGTATGGAATAATCCACCCCCACTCCAATCGCAATTGCCGACATGTTAACCGTTACCACGTTGAGATTGAATCCGCTGATAGAAAGAAAGCCCATGATAGCTATAACGGTAATGGCTATCGGAATAAGCGAGACCAGCGCAGCGCGCAGTTTCCTTATGGTCACTAACAGCATCAGGAAAATCAACGCAAAGGCAAGTCCCAGGCTGCGGGTCTGACTTTGTACCACCAGCCTGTTCATCTCCTCAAACAGTACCGGCATTCCTGTGATAACTCTTATGCCCGGATGCTCTGCCTTGAAATTATCAAGCGACCCCACATCCAGGGATTCGAGGTCATCCGTCTTAATCATCATCCTCAGCCCATCGTCTGAATACCATGTCTCCAGGTCTTCTTCGTCAAGCCTGTGCAGAATGTTATTCACCACGGCAGGATTTTCAGGATAGTCCTGCTCACCGGTCATCTCCTGGCTTAGATTGCTGATAGTGTCAAAAAGCGAGAATGCACTTTGTATTCCGGGCAATCTTTCCAGTTCCCTTTCGGCATCCAGTATATCCTCCGCATACTGGTAATCCCTGAGTGTGAGCAGCCCCCTGTCGGCAATAATCTCTGCGCTTAATGGCAACGCTCCACCGAAATCCTGCTCCACCTTGTCAAATGTCTGTTTTATTTCCGAGTCATCCTTGAAATACATCAATTGATTGGATTCCACGCCCAGCCGTGGAATATATACCGCCGACACAACGACTATAAGCATAAAAACGACCACCACCATCGCCCTTTGCCTGGAGGCACGTATGATAAGTTTAACTAATCCGCTTTCCGTGGCAGTCTCCCGCTTAGCAGATACCTTTACTCGTGAAAACACCGCCGGCAGGAAGAAGAAGGAGAGTAACCCTGCATAGGCAATCCCCAGCGAAGCAAACAATCCTAACTGTCGCATAGCCGTTACGTCAGACCACATCAGCGAGGCAAAGCCGGCAATGGTGGTTATCGTTGTCAGAAACATGGGCATCCCTACCATCTGAAATGTTTTAATGGTCACCGTCCTCCGGTCTGGATAGCGGGAAAGATTATCTATAAAGTGGCTTACGTAATGCAGTCCATCAGCCGCGCCGATTACCACCACAAAGATGGGGCAAAGTATGGTAATCAGGTTTAAACCATGCCCGCTCCAGAATACGGTACCCAGGGTCCACAGCGCAGATATCCCCGCAGGAATAACTGCCATGATAGAAAGACTGCGTTTTTTCAAAGTCGTAGAAAATACCAGCAGTACCAGGATCATGGCACAGGGAGGAAGAAACATCAGTACCCTCAGCAGGTAATGCCAGAAAGTTCTCTCTATTATCTTGTTGCCCGCCAGTGAAAGTTGCAGACTGGTTTTCTGTTCAGCTACTTCAACAAGTTCCTCCAGTGAATCCAGCACATCTGCTGTCGGCGCGTCCAGCTCTATGCTGACAATAATCGCCGCATTGCTTTCGTCGGAGGAGAGTAATTGACTGCTGCCATAATTCTCCCTGATAAAATCCTCCAGCAGGTCGGCATGGCGTGAAATATATGTCGGGTCCACCTGGAAAGTAGCACTCCCTATCCTCATCTCTGTTGGAATTAAGCGCTGTACCCGGTATATGCCATCGATGTTTTCGATACTTTGCTGAAGCCAGAAAACATCCTGGAGTTGTTGTTCGTCGAGCAGACAGCCTTCCTGCTCAATAAGCACAGCGATTGTTTCGCCAATCTGATATTTCTCATTAAGACTGTTATATTCCGCCGTCCGTGGGTTACCTTTTGTGAAGAATTCCAGGAAGTTGGTATCAAGCTTAAAATTAACGAAAGATGCCAGCGCGAGGAGATTCAGTATGACCACTACAGCAATGATTATCTTTGCCCTGTCGTAAATGAAGTTGGCAATCCGTTCCATTGATATTTTCAATTCAGGCACACCCCATTGCTGTTTCGGCATTCATTAGATACGTAGTCCTGTTCAGAATTGTTTGGATGACAGATGACTTCGTTACCATTTAGTTGCACAGCCTTTTTCAGTATTGCCCGGGTAGCAGATAACTTCTGTATCCGGAAACTGTGCATAAGGTCTAAAGTATAGACCCTTCTCTACTCACTCGCAATGACGAAAAAGAAGATTTGTAGCTCTCATTCCCTCTCACTTGAGGGAGAGGGTAGGCGCCAGCCTCGACGCCAATGGCGTTCTCAGGGTACTTAATCCATCTCATCACCCATGGCACCAGTAGAACCAGGAAGAGCAGGATATTGAATATCCAGAGGATTACCGCCTAAAGCACATCCTTCACGATAAGCAGGGTAGCAACTCCCAGCAGTACCACCCCAAAAATTATCTTGACTGCTCCGGACTTCAGTCTGCCGGCCATCAGCCTGGAGCCTGCCTGGCTACCCAGAAACACCGAGACCACACTAAGCCCCCAGACCAGCCAGTCGGGCTGAGCAGCGGTAAAGATATGGGAGAGGAAACTGGAGGTTCCCGAGAACGTGACCACCATAGCAGATGTAGCCACGGCCAGTCTGACATCCAGACCGGCAATGCAGAGCAGGGGCACCACAAAGCTTCCTCCACCCCTCCCAATTAAACCAGCAAAGAAGCCTAGTATGCTGCCGGCAGAGATGCCCAGAACGGTTTGCCCGCGCCGGGAAAGCGCACCCCGCTTGGGCTTCCAGCCGCTGAGCATCAGTATCGCCGCTGCTGTGGTGAAAAGTGCAAACATCAGGATTACCGGCTTGGTCGGCAAACTTATGTTTACCCAGGTGCCCACCGGCGCTAGGACAATCATGGCCATGCCAAAAGGAATTGCCAGCCGCCACTGGATGAGCTTCTTCCTCCCGTAGGTCCAGGCGGCAGAAGAGCTGTTGACAACATTCAGTAGCATCCCCAGGGGGATAGCCTGTGTTTTGAAGTCAAGCCCCATCCAGAACAGAACCGGGATATAAAGCTGTGACCCACCCATTCCCAGCATGGAAAAAACGAAGGCGATAATGAAGAAAATGGGCGGAATAAGATATACATTTTCCATATTCGATTTTCCCTATCGGCTTAATTCAGGTAGCCGGAGCAGGGTATACAATGAGGATCACCATTAACTAGGCGAGCCTGCGGCTCAAAGACATATTCCCCGCATTTGACACACTTAACTATGGTAAAGGTCTTCGGCCGCGGTTTCTGGAAAGCAAAATCAGGCAGCCACTCCACATTAAGCAGTTCTTCCTCGCTGCGGGCAAGTACCCCGTCTACTATCTCCTGGCTAACTTTTTCCGGGATGGCGGAAGGACGTGCTCCCTTTTTGCGATAGCTGATGAACTCAAATATCCACTCTAACATAGTAGTCATTTTCTATCTCTCCCTTCTTGATTTGTCGTCATCTGAATCTTTTCTAGAAAGTATATCACCTATGTTTTTACTTCATCTCATATCCTTCTCACCTTCGCTACTTGTTTATCCATATACTCAGTTCCTAAATATTCGCAGAAATTTTCATTTGCTTCCCTATCATTTTGGGGCAATCTCTCTGTAACCCACTTCTTGATTTCTTCGGCATTGGGAATTTTACCTTCTGCAACCTTAACTCCATCTATTACCACCGCCGGGGTAAACAGTACTCCTCGCGCTGCCATTGACTTGATGTCCTTTACCTCGGTTACTGCTACCTCCTCATCTTCCTTCAGCCCCAACTCATCCAGTGCCTTGCGTGCATTAGTCTTGGTTGCCTTGCACTTGGGACAACCCGTACCACAAACTTCGATTATCATCGTTTCTTTCCTCCTTCTTCAATGATTTACTTTAGTCCAGAATATATCCGGCTACCCATCCCACCATTGTCCCCAAAAATATAATGGTCGGTATATATACCAGCGCCTTCTTAACGCCAAAAACTTTAGCGATTGCTAGCCAGTTGGGCAGGCTGATGCCCGGCCCTGTCAACAGCAGGGCTAGAGCAGGATGAAGGCAGCCCCGATAATTCCCACAACAAATACTCCTGCCAGTAGAAAAGCTGGAATTAGACAGGTCAGGACGTGCAGGGCAATATATTCCTTCAGGGAATTAAGCCCACCAAACAACAGCTCTAAAAAGATATCCACTATCTTCTGCCTCCAAATTTTTCGTTACAGTAACCGTTAGCTGTCCGCCCTAAAACTCTGTTGCCCCCTTCGCCGCTTCAACCAGTTAAGAGCAAAGGTCCTATGGCTTAGCACCATCTGCTGACTAGAATCCATTGCCTTTTCTCTTCTCTTGATACTACAATATGCATATAGGGTTCGGGATTTCAAGTCGATGTGCCTGCTGTATTGTCGTTATACGATTTTATCAGCATCTAACTGTTAAGCGAAAATATCATCCTGGAGCAGATGGTGAGGTTGAACAGGAAAGCATATAGGAAATAACTGGTATTGGAGTGAATATGTGATATCAGGACATCACTTCTAGCTGAATTGCCACACTCTGCACGCCAGGTGTCTACCCCGATACCAATTCTATTTCATAGCAATGAAAGGTCTTGCGCTTCCCAATCGGCTTGCCCAGGAAGGCTAACCTTTCTATTGGAGAGCTGGTATGAACAAACTTAACCCGTTCAAGCAGTTTAGACGACCTGACATTATCAGGCTCAACAAGTGCGGACAGTTTTCTATAGCCCGCATCCCTGGCAATATCAACCAGGCAGCTTAGTACATTTGTCATCACACCGCTGACGCTGCCTGTCATCCAGTATCCTATAGGAGACGACGTCAGTATGTCTGTAGAAATCCCGACACAACCGACTATCTTTCCGCCGGGGTTTTTAATAAGAAATACGAAATGTCGGTGTTCTCCCCAGCCGCGATGGGCCCATTCAACAAAAACACGTGCATCCTCGATTGTATATGGCCTGCTATCCAGCGCATCTCTAAAAATGTATTTATACACCAGTGGCTCATTACATATCTTCACTATGGCTAACAGGTCACCCCTGGACATTTTAAGACTGTCATCCAGTGATTGCAGGAAACAGACCTCGTTACTGGCATAACGTTGAATAGCCCTGCTAAGCGGAGGGTTAATCTGCGGCTTAGAGTGTTTCACAGTAAGGTTCCCGCCAAATCCTGCATGTAACTATAATATCATTATCAACCCTATTGTCATATTATTATTTCCCCTAAATTGCTAAATCTTTTAACCATACAGGCGGACCTCTGCCTTCTTCCCCAGTTTCCCTCTCCATTGAGGGAGAGGACTAAGGTAAGGATGCCCTTATCATTCCTGCTCCCCTTCTTGTCATTCCTGCCTTCCCTCTTACCATTCCTGCGAAAGCAGGAATCTACCCCGGTATTCGCTTCAGCGAATGCATCCGGTCTCCAACCATAACGGTACTATAAACCACACATCTAAATT
>CAYPSP010000035.1:2905-8992 GCA_964413335.1 uncultured Dehalococcoidales bacterium | reverse complement strand
AGTAGGAAGTACGCCGGGGCATCTTGCATTATTCGGATATGACCCTGTTAGATATAGTGTTGGAAGGGGTATTGTGGAGGCTTTGGGTATAGATTTACATTTGGAGCATGATGATATTGCAGCTCGTGGTAATTTCTGTACGATTGATTGCAATGGGGTTATTGTTGATCGTAGAGCAGGCAGAATAAGTACAGAGGAAAATATAGAACTGTGCAAGATGCTGAACAAAATAGTGATAGAGGGTGTTGAAATCACTGTCTATCCTGTTAAAGAACATAGATTTGTACTAATCCTCAGGGGAAATGGGCTGAAGTCTGACTTAAAAGACTCTGACCCTCAGCAAGTTGGCTTATACCCTAGAGATATAGAGCCTTTATCTACAGATGCTGGAAAGACAGCGAAAATAGTAAACGAATTTGTCGCGCAGGCGAGGGAAAAATTACAGAAAGAGAGACATGCCAACATGATTCTCATGCGTGGTTTCTCCCAACATCCCGATATTCCTGTTATGCAGGACATTTATAAGTTAAAGCCTTGTGCTATTGCTATATATCCCATGTATCGTGGTTTAGCCCGAATGCTGGGAATGCAGGTACCTGACGCGGTTAATAATATTGAAGAGGAGACAGAGCAGCTACATAATTATTATAAAGACTATGATTTCTTTTTTATTCATTTTAAAAACACCGATTCCAGAGGAGAAGATGGTGATTTTGATGCTAAAATGCAGGCTATTGAAGAGCTTGATGCTGTTATTCCCAATATACTCAAGCTAGACCCTGATGTTTTTATTGTTGCTGGAGACCATTCCACGCCGGCAACTTTGGCAATGCATAGTTGGCATCCAGTGCCTTTCATGTTGAATTCAAAATGGTGCCGTCCAGATAAGGTAACCGAATTCTCGGAGCCTGCATGCGCGACAGGGGGATTGGGCTGTTTTCCTGCGGTAGATATCATGCCCCTGGCAATGGCAAATGCCTTAAAGCTTAATAAGTTTGGTGCTTGACAAGATGAAAATCAGGAAAGCTGTTATACCTGCTGCTGGTTTGGGCACGAGATTTTTACCTCTTAGTAAGTCTGTACCTAAAGAACTATTACCTTTATTAGATAAGCCTATAATTCAATATGCTGTAGAGGATGCTGTAGCTTGTGGTATTGAGCTGGTGATTATAGTAACGAGCCAGGAGAAAATGGCTATTGAGAACTACTTCAGCAGAAATGTGGCATTGGAGTATATGTTAGAAAAGAAAGGAAAGGCTGCCTTATCAGATAAGCTACGCCATATTTCAGAAATGGCTGATTTCCGTTTTGTTTCACAGAAAGAGATGTTGGGTTTGGGACATGCAGTGCTTTCTGCCAAGGAAGTGGTAGGGAATGAACCATTTGCTGTAATACTTCCTGATGACATCTTTCAGCAAAGAGAACAAGTATTACAGCGAATGATTGAAATATCTGAGCAACACAGGGGTAGTGTCGTTGCTTTGAAAACAGTGGATTCAAGTGAAACAGGAAGATGGGGAATGGCAAAGGTGAATAGAATAACCGAATCTCTCTACAAGATTGAGGATCTTGTGGAGAAACCGCAGCCTTCTGTAGCTCCCTCGAATCTTGCAGTGATGGGAAGATATGTACTTATGCCTGAGATTTTTTCAGCGTTGGAAGCTACCTCACCGGGATGGGGAGGGGAAATTCAGTTAACAGATGGATTGAAATACCTGCTTAAAAGGCAAGGTGTTTATGGTTACCAGATTGAAGGGGAATATTATGATACTGGTACTATTCATGGTTGGATACAAACTACAGTAGAATTAGCAATGGAGCATCCTGAATATAGTCCATTATTGAGGAATAGGCTCTCTTTATTTAAAGACGACCTTCCTAAGGTTTAGTTGTAGGTTTTGGATTGATTTCTCCCTCATGCTGGGTGTTTTCACCAGGGGGTTCTTTTTCAAAGCTGTCCATAAGACGGGCTGCTCTTGGATATCCAATGTGGAGACGACGTTGTAGAAATGAAGCAGATATATGCTCATGATGTTGTGCCAGGTGGATTACCTCTTTCATTAAGGGATCTGGACCAGAAGCAATTTTTTGACTTAAAGTGACTGGTTCGTCAATCTCATCAAAATTGATTAGACTGGTATCTGTTATACCCTGGTTTCCCCAGAAATATACCATCCTCTGAATTTCGGCATCAGAGATAAAACTTCCTTGTAATCGCTTAAGCTTGCTAGATTCACTGGTCATGTAAAGCATATCTCCTCTGCCAAGCAGTTTCTCAGCTCCTACAGAATCAAGTATGGTTCTAGAATCTACTTGGGATGTAACAGCGAAACTAATACGGCTTGGGAAATTAGCCTTGATAAGACCGGTAACTACGTCTACTGAGGGGCGCTGAGTTGCTACGATTAGGTGGATACCAGTGGCACGGGCTAGCTGCGCTAAACGACATAGTGTACGTTCTACTTCGTCAAATGCAGCCATCATTAAATCAGCTAACTCATCAATAACCAGTACGAGATATGGCATGCTTTCTCCTTGTGCACGGTCTTTATTATATGCCTGGATGTTTCGTGCACCTGCCTTGGCAAAAAGGCGGTAGCGATTGTCCATTTCCTGGTTGAGCCAGCGCAGAGCTTTTACAGCCTTGTCGCTTTCTACAATTACGGGGGTAGTTAAGTGAGGTAAACCGTTGAATATAACCAATTCTACTCTTTTGGGATCAACCATAATAAAACGTACATCATCAGGACTATTGTGTAAGAGGAGACAGCAAATAATAGAATCGAGACAGATGGTTTTGCCACTACCAGTAGCTCCAGCGATAAGCAGGTGTGGCATCCTTGCTAGGTCTGCTGCTATTGCTTCACCGCCGGCACCTTTACCCAGAGCAATAGCTATTTTAGATCTGGCTCTAGTCTTCTGAAAGGCGGGCGACTCTATTACTCCTCGCATTGCTACTAGGCCGAAAGTACTATTGGGGACTTCGATACCGACTACAGATTTACCTGGTACGGGAGCCTCAATTCTGATGCTTGGAGCAGCAAGGGCTAAAGCCAAATCATTAGATAGAGAAGTAATTCTATCCACCCTGATTCTCGTCCTTGATACCTCCTCCAAATGTTCCTGTCCGTTTTCCTTCGTTTTCTTATATTTTCTGTCCCAACCAGGCTCAATACCAAACTGTGTTACAGTGGGGCCTACATTTACTTGCCCAATCTTAGCCTCAACTCCGTAACTGGCTAGGGCTTCTTCAATTAATCTAGATCGTTTATTGATTTCATCTCTGTTTAATTCTACTTCCTTTGGTTTTTCCAGGATGTCTATGGGAGGGATTTTCCAGCCGCCAGCAGTTAGAATTGGCTCGTGTTGTGAGTGCCAAGCTACTGCTTCCCCATGTTCAGTCCTTGGATTTATAGTGGGGGCCGGGACTTTAGCCTTGTCCTCTGCTTTTTGGGAAACTGATAGTTCAGGTTGGTATGGGACGGATTGCCTTTCTGCAGGTTCTATCTGCGAAGGAAATTTAGAGGTGCTGCGTTTGGGAGCTTTGGCAAATTTGCCTGCCTGACGTCTAATATTATTAGCCACTATTTTAATAGTGTTCCCTGCTCGCTGGGGCATGATAAAAATGATGCCAATTAAAACTATTTCTGCCAGGCGTATGATTCCAACTAAATCTGGTTGCCCTAATATCGTTTGACCGAAGGTACCTCCCAGTGTAACTCTGCTCAGGATACCTCTGCTAAAGGAGAAAAAGGAAAGAAATCCCCATACAACAAGGACTAATAAGGCTCCTCCCACAAAACAGTTCCATTGTTTTAGCAGCTTGACAAAAGGGTTATGTCGTATTAAGTACACTGTTATGCCTATAGCAAGTGCTATCACAATCAGTCCAAATCCAAATAAACTGAGGAGATTCGTTGCTGTTGCAGCTATGGAAGCTCTAAACCAATATATCGAGACTGCGAAAGCGCTTACTAATACCACAATTAATAAAACGCGAGCTATACTTGCAGTGGGGAAGTGATTCTTTTCTGTTTGTCTTTTTCCTTTTTTAACCCGGGTATTGGGAAGGACATTTCGTTTTGGTTTTAGCACCGAATCATACCCCTCTTGATCTATCTAATGGAGATATAGGAGAGAGCGATTTCTTCATCTCTATAATTACAGTAACAATAACTGGACGCCTATGATTCTTCTTGTACAATAATCTTGCTAGAGAGTCCTTTACTTTTCCTTCAAGATTTCTGCGCCTTGTCTGGAGAGCTCGCTTGTCTCTGGGGGATATTTTTTCGGAAGAATCAACGACTGTCGTTACTATGTTTTGGATTTCTTCCATCAAAGACTGATTTTCTTCGGAGTTGATAAGCCCTCGGCTTGCGACGATGGGTTTTTCCAATAGTCGGTTTTTCGTAGCATCCAGAATTAGAGTTATCATTACTATACCATCTCTTGAGAGAGAATTACGTTCACGAAGTATGGAGTTGTCTATTTTCTCTGTTTTTGAACCGTTTATACAGATTTCTGCCATGTGGATTTTATCGATGACCTTGCCCCCCTCCGGTCCTAGTTCCAGGACGTCACCATCCTCAATGACAAAAATATTACTTTTTGGAATGTTTAAAGAATTAGCCAATTTTGCATGCAAGCTAAGGTGACGGTATTCGCCATGAACGGGCACAAAAAATTTCGGCTGGACTAAATTGAGGAGAAGCTTTAATTCCTCTTGCCCTCCGTGTCCATGTACATGTACTTGAGCTAATTTGCTGTAAATTACATTGGCCCCTTGTCGAAATAGTCTGTCAATAGTTTTGCTAACGAGTCTTTCGTTCCCCGGTATCGGCGTAGCCGAAATTACTACAGTATCGTCAGGAATGATTTTTATCTGTTTATGCTCTCGATTTGCAATACGCACAAGAGCCGATGTTGGCTCTCCCTGTGTACCTGAGGTTAATACTATTATTTGTTTATGTGGTAATTTTTTAAATTCATCTAAATGGCAGAGGATTCCATCAGGTATATTCAGGTATCCTGTTTTGAGTGCTGCCTTAAATGTACTTTCTATACTTCGGCTGGTAATAAATACACGGCGGTTGTGATTGGCCGCGACGTTGATTATCTGTTGGACGCGCGAAACGAGAGATGAAAAGGTCGTTATTATTATCCTGCCTGGAGCCTCCGCAGTGATATGTTCCAGAGTATCGCTGACCACCTGCTCAGAAGGAGTGTGACCAGGAAGTTCGGCATAAGTGGAGTCGGAAAAAAGCAGCAAGGTGCCCTTTGCTCCCAGTTTGGCTAACTTACTAAGGTCAGTAGGTTTACCTAGAACTGGATTTTGATCCATTTTAAAATCACCGCTGTGAACTACAATACCTATCGGTGTGCGGATAACTAAACCCATAGCGTCAGGAATACTATGACATACACGGAAATAATCTATACTGAAGTTACCAATTGTGATTCTGTTGCCGGGAGTTACCCTTTTCAAGTTTACTTTATTTTTAACGCTACCTCGCTTGAGTTCATTGATAATTAATTCCTTGGTGAATTTGGTAGCATAAACGGGGACATTGAAATCAGGTAAAATATAAGGTAAGGCACCAATATGGTCCAGGTGTCCGTGAGTAATGATAATTCCTTTTACTTTTGCTCTATTTTGTCGTAGATAATCTGTATCTGGGATAAGCATGCCAATTCCTGGCATATCCTCCCGGGGAAACATGAATCCAGCATCAATAATAATGATATCGTCGGCATACTCAAGGGCCATCATATTCATGCCGATCTCACCCAGTCCTCCCAGAGGGATAATCCTTAATTTATGTACTGTCATATTTATCACTTGAAATTAAAATAAGGTTGGTTGCTGTACTTCTTTTGGTACCTTAGCTATTTTCTCGATTTGGGCTAATAAACCTGGAATTTTAAGCATGTCAGCCTCGATAGTCTCTCGCAGTCTGTTTTGATGAAGAGCAGCAGCAGGGTGATACATAGGATAATAAATTGTACCATCTTGTACTCGTGCCTTTCCGTGTACTTTGCCTATGGTTTCTTTTGGGAAGTATCTTGCGAGGGAGTAACGCCCCAGTG
>CAYPSP010000035.1:0-2895 GCA_964413335.1 uncultured Dehalococcoidales bacterium | reverse complement strand
TATCTATTTGAAGGTCAAGCCATTTTCGACAACTTTGTATCTCGGTGGGCAATGGATCTCGGTTTTGTGGGGGATGACACTTAATAGCATTTGCTATATAAATTTGGTCTCGTGTCAGGTTAATCAGGCTCAACAAATGCTCCAGAAAGGTGCCTGCTTGTCCAACGAAGGGGCGGCCTTGTTGGTCTTCATTCCATCCTGGTGCCTCGCCGATGAAGAACATGGTAGCATTCTCTGGCCCTTCTCCCGGAACCACTTTATTTCTAGTTTCAGCCAGTTTGCAATTATGGCAATGTGTAATTTGTTGATATAGTTCGGTCAAAGCTGACATGTTAGTTGATAATAGCACCCCTCTTTTTAGTGGTCAATTTTAATTATGTTAATCCTCTTCATCATCCTCATCCTCTCCTTGTTCCCAAATAGGCTCTGTGAACTGGTCGATGAACTCTGCAGTAGCTCGTTTGGCTATTCTCTCCATTTCCTCGTCGGCACGTTTTGCGATGCTTTCCAGTTCGTTGAGGTTGACGTCTATTTTAAGCATATTGCTTAAAATTTCTAGCACAGCCAGAGAGGCCTTGGGATTCGAGATTTGCGTAGCAAAAGATGGTACCTCTCCCAGTAGGCAAATGCCATCCAGTCCCCGTTCCTTAGAGAGGCCAAGGATTAGGCCATTGAGTCCAGCGATACGAAGATTGCCCTGGAGTATAACCCCGTTTTCAGTTAATTCATCAAGTAATTCAGGTCTTGTTGCCGCGCCCCAGACCTGCGATTTTTCACTATGATGAATTCTTGTCACTGCTGCAGCACAGCTATAGGTCCTATTTACATTTAATTTTTGGGCAACATTTAGAACATGATTAATAAGCTCATATCCTTTGGTACTGGGTTGTTCTTCCCCAATAAAGATCAATAGCCCTTTGCTGGTTTTTTCATCCTGCCAGTAATAGAATTTGCTTTTAGGAAAACTTGGACTCTCCACTAAATTATCTCTAACCAAAATGCCTACAGGTTCAAAGAAGCCGATAGGGTTGATTTCTCCTATCTCCTCTGCACCTAGCTTCTCCTTTAAATACTTAGCTACCAATAAAGAGACATTACCAATTCCTGGCCATGAAGCTAGCAAGGAACAGTTTTCAGGACTTGGTTGTTTACGAAGTATCGCCGAATATTTTGTCGATTCATTTGTTTCACTCATCTTTACCCTCCTTTAGCTGATACCGATAGATCAGGACAGTATAGGTGGGGTGTCTTTATTTCCCCATCAATATCTCTGGCTACAGTTCCTATTTTAATTGGTTGTTTTAAAACCTGGTAAATGTTTCCAGAGATCATAGTATCTTTTACTCTTCCGACGATTTCTCCAGCCTCGATTTTGTATCCTAACAGGACATTACCCCCAAAATCACCACCCAGTATGTTGCCCTGCTCCGCTCCCATAAGTTGTTCAATGAGTAGTCCTTCTTTCATATCCGCTATCATATCCTGGAAAGAAGTAGTACCTTCTTTTATAACGAGAAAGTTCATTTCTGGTTTAGGGATACCTGCGCCGCTTCGTTTCCCATTACCAGTGCTTTTAGAACCAGCCAATGCTGCTGTTTGCAGGTCATATATGAAGTGCTCTACCATTCCTTCGTTAATAAGCATTGTTTGTTGACTGGGCACTCCTTCGTCATCACAGGGGGAGCTTCCTAAACAGTAGTCTGAAATTGCATCGTCATATAAGCTAAATGTATTGTTGAAAATGTTCTCCCCTAATTTATCTCTTAATGGAGAAACTCCTTCTAAGTTAGTTTTACCATTAAATGCCAGTGCTAAGGGACTGGAGAAAGTACTGGCTACTCCTCTGGGTGTAAAGATAACCGGAAGCGACTTGGTAGATGCTGTTGCTTTATTTCTAGCCATCTCCAGTTGGGTAATTACTCTATCAGCAACACTACTAAATTCCTGAGAAACATTGCATGAAACCTCACTATCTCCAACAAATAACATATCAGTATCGTTTGTGAGGACTCCTTCTATGCTAATTCCAAAGGAGCTTTTTTTGTAGCTTGCTTCACCTCCTTGAGTATTAATGATATGTATGTAACTTGTTCCTTTGCTTATCTCTACATCACATAGGATGGCTGGAGCACATTGCTTGACTCTTGTTATCAGAAGCTTGCCCTGTCTTAACATCTCTTCCCTGCTTATTTTCTCTATCTGAGGGTCGTAAATACTCACCTTGGGGAATATATTGTATGGACTAAAATTGAAATCTGAGAGAAACCCGAATCGGGATGTTTCTATAGCCATATTCAGTAAGCTATTAATCGTTTCCTTCTTCTTTCCCCTGTGTGATAATAGTGTGCACGTGCCATTAGTCGAAGCGAAACCTATTCGACCTCCTTTAATAATACGAAGGGCAAGGCTATAGCTTTCTTTATTCTGAATATGCTTGAGCTTGTTGGCTTCGAAAACAACTGGTGTTTCCTGAGTTGAGAGCTCAAAAACCTCTGCTTCTTCTGCTATATTTTTAGCATAGTCAAGGACCTCTTCTGCTAGTAGTGGTTTCATCTAACGTCCTCCAACTATGCAATGGCGGATTCTGATATGTGGGCTTCCGTTTGATACAGGCAGAGGAGATTGCGCTCCTTTACCACATCCACCACCTTGGTTCATTTCTAAATCATTGCCTATCATGTCTATATTGTTTAACGTAGTGAATACATTCCCAGTCAAAACCGCGGGGCGAAGCAACTCAGCTATCTTTCCATTACGAATCATATATGCTTCAGCAGACGAGAAGGTAAACATTTCTAGACTGGTTGTTCCTCCATACCAGTCTTTCAAATAAACCCCTTCTTTAATATCACCTATCATATCTTTAAAAGATTCCATACCAGGGCTGATGAAAGT
>CAYPSP010000034.1:8603-9114 GCA_964413335.1 uncultured Dehalococcoidales bacterium | reverse complement strand
CAATGAATTAAAATCAAAACGTAGCAAAGTTTTAAAGTTGCCCAATAAAATGCAGATTTTGAGCTGAAGAGAGTAATGAAAATGACTAAGATGTTATTTAAAGGAAAGGCTATCAAGCTGGGGGATAATATATCTACTGATCATATCATTCCAGGTCGATTTGCATACTTGAGAAGTAATTTGCCAGAACTGGCTAAACATGTGCTGGAAGACACTTTGCCTGATTTTAACTCAAAAGTGAAGGAAGGTGATGTATTGGTTGGTGGCAGTAATTTTGGTCTTGGTTCAAGCAGAGAGCATGCACCTGTAGTGATTAAGATGGCAGGGATTAGTGTTATTCTGGTTAAGTCCGTAGCTCGTATATTTTTTAGAAATGCCATAAATCAGGGTATGACTGTATTGCTTTGTGATACAGAAAAAATTTCTGATAGTGATGAACTAGAAATAAATCTATCTGAAAGCAAGGTTACTGACCTGAATAATGGGATTGTATTAACGACAAGTAAAATGC
>CAYPSP010000034.1:5984-8593 GCA_964413335.1 uncultured Dehalococcoidales bacterium | reverse complement strand
CTCTATTGTTGGTGAGGGTGGGCTCATCCCTTATATCAAAAAACACCATGATTTTATACTCAATTAATGCTAATTGAACCAATACGGGAGTATTTGGTCATTAATGTTTCTGAATTATTCAGTAACAGTAAAGTAGTAATATTTGATCTGTATAAATATGGATAAAGCTCAATGTTAGGAGAATATAGCTATGGAACATAAAGTAACGTTTATTCCCGGTGATGGGGTTGGTCATGAAATAGCAGAGGCAACGCGGAGGGTACTGGAGGCCACTGGGGTAAGTTTCAAGTGGGAGAATGCTATCATAGGCAGCGAAGCCTATGAGAAATTTGGCTCGGTTCTTCCTGAAGATGCATTGGAATCAATAAAAAGAAACAAAGTAGCAATCAAGGGGCCTGTGACCACTCCTATAGGTAGTGGTTTCCGAAGTGTGAACGTGGCACTACGTAAGGAACTGGACCTGTATGTTTGTCTTCGTCCCTGTAAAAATTACCCTGGAATTCAAACACCATATCAGGGAGTTGATATCGTTGTTGTCAGGGAAAACACTGAAGACCTCTATGCTGGGATTGAATTCGATCTGGGTGCTGATGATACTAAAGAGTTAATGCAATTAGTTTTAAGGACTACAGGAGATAATATACGTGAGGATTCAGCTATCAGTTTAAAGACAATTTCTTACTCGGCGAGTCGACGTATTGTTGAATTCGCATTTGATTATGCAAGGCGTAATGGCAGGAAGAAAGTGACTGCAATACACAAGTCAAATATACTAAAGTTTTCCGATGGTTTATTTCTCAAGACAGCTCGTGAGGTGGCTGAAAGGAATAAAGATATTGAATTTAATGACATGTTGTTTGATGCTACATGTATGCAATTGGCGAAAAGACCTTTACAATTTGATGTCATGGTGTTACCAAATTTTTATGGTGATGTAGTATCTGATCTATGTGCTGGACTGGTTGGGGGGTTGGGTGTTGCACCGGGGGCTAATATTGGTGAAAGTATAGCTGTCTTTGAACCGACTCATGGGAGCGCTCCAAAATATGCAGGACAAAACAAAGTAAATCCAATGGCTATGATGCTATCAGGGGTTATGATGCTACGTTATCTTGGAGAGAACGAGAGCGCTGATCGCCTGGAGAATGCTATTTCTACAGTAACTGGTGAAGGGAAGGATGTTACCTATGATTTGAAGCCGGACCGCAATGACGTTACTGCAGTAGGTACCAGCCAGTTCACTGACGCAGTAATAAAGGTAATGAACAAATTAATTTAAAATGTTAGGGAGGGTGTGAGAAGCATGTCAACAAAGATAATTAACTCTTCAGCACTTGATTATTCTCATCGAAAATGTGTGGGTTTGTTACCACTGTTTGATCCATTGGATGGGGTAATAGTGGTTGAGCCACCTGGTAAAGAGGAAGGGTTTTGGGTGGGGGGTTCCAGTGCAACTTTCGATGAAAGAACGAATAAGTTTTATCTCAGTTATCGTGTGCGTACAAAACTCATGGAGCATGGATTAAGGGGTCGTGGTGGAGAGACAGTTGTTTCTATCAGTTCTGATGGCAAGAGCTTCCAAAAAATATGGTCAGGAAGTAAGGAAGCCTTTGAGGCACTGTCAATTGAGAAGTCTTCCATAATGCTCACTCCTGATGGGAAATTTAGACTCTATGTAAGCTACATTTCGCGTCATGATTTTCGCTGGTACATTGATATGCTTGAAGCAGATGACCCGGAGAATTTTAATCCAGCTATGCGGATAAATGTACTCTCTCCTGAAAATACAGGTACCGAAGGGGTAAAGGATCCAGTGATTATGATTGTTGGTGGATTGTGGCATATGTATGTTAATTTTGCGCCACGACCACAGGCTGATGATTGGAGCAAGTTTGACCGAATGCATCGCACTGGTAATGCTTTTGTATCGGGTGAAGTTGCCTGTCCCACTGGCCTAGCAACCAGTTCTGATGGAGTTGATTTTTCCTGGGTCGGTGAAGTTATTTCTTGTGGCGATGCCTGGGACCGCTATCTGGCAAGAATAAGCGCACTGGTCTATACACCACCATTTTTTACAGCCATCTATGATGGAAGGCCTAATTCAGGGGCGAATTACTCGGATAGTCCCAGTCTGGCTATCACCACTGACCTTCGCACTTTTCAAAAGGTGGATTATGGGCATGGTATTTTACATTCACCATATGGACATGGGACGTTGCGCTATGTAGAGGCGTTAAGAGTTGGTGCTACCATGTATTATTTTTATGAGATGGATAGGGAAGACTTTGCCCACGAATTACGAAGCATTGCTGTGGCGTTGGAATAACAAAATCAGTAACAACTAATAGTTTGATAAAAGGTTAACTCATATATCTTTTTCATGATGAATTTCATATAGTATTATCAAATATTGTTACTATGAAATCATTTACTAGTTTTAACATAGAGATAAGTAAGCAGGGCTGCAATGCTTTTAGCATCGCAAATTTCTCCTGAAATGATAAGTTTTGGGATCTCTACTGGTGAAATTCTTAGCAATTCAATTTCAGTGGTATCTTCTGCTATCAACTGACTGGGTTTGAGTTCAGTGGCAAGGTAGCAATGCAGGT
>CAYPSP010000034.1:0-5974 GCA_964413335.1 uncultured Dehalococcoidales bacterium | reverse complement strand
CCCAGTCTTTCTAATTTTCCGGGAAAGTAGCCAATCTCTTCTTGAAGTTCACGTCGAACGGCCTCAACTGGGTCTTCACCAGGCTCAATGCCGCCGGCTGGTATCTCCAGGAGCGATTTGCCCACTGCATAGCGGAACTGTCGTTCCAATATTATATTGTCGTGCTCGTCCTGAGCTACTACAGCAATACATTCACTGTGTTGTACTACTTCCCTGGTGGTTTCTCTTCCGTCAGGCATTCTTACGATATCAACGCTTAGACTTAAAACTTTGCCTTGGTAGAGGAGCTGACTTGATAGTTTCTTTTCAATAGACATGGCATTTCCTTTCTTGACAGCTTTTTTTACCTGACCGATCTATTAGCAACAGGCGATTTCAAGTTGATATTTTATTGATAAAGTTTGTTTTCTTTTAACCAAAGCAGGAAAAGGAGTAACGCTGCAGTGCTCTTAGCATCGCCAATCTCGCCTGAACAGACACAATGCTCTAGTTGTTTGAGAGGAATTTTCACTATCTCGATGCTTTCAGTGTCCTCCGCTGTGAGTTGACTTGGGATAAGGTTCGTGGTTAAGTAGCAGTAATAATACTGTGTACTATAACCGGGGACAGCATAGAAACCTCCTAAACACGCAATATTTCTTGGAAGATAGCCAATTTCCTCCTGTAGTTCGCGTCTTACTGCGTTGAGTGGTTGTTCTTCTGGTTCGATGCCACCTGCTGGTATTTCAAGCAGTGATTTGCCTGCTGAATAGCGATATTGTTTTACCAGTAGTACATTGTTGTGGTGATCTACCGCAACCATTGCTACCACATCGTTATGTTTAACAACTTCCCTGGTAGTCCTTTGTCCATCTGGAAACTCGACTATATCCTTGCAAAGGTTTATGGTTGTACCTGCATAAAGTTGTTTGCTGGTAATTAGTTTCTCTGTTTTTATCATATTCCTTGTTGAATTCACTATAATGACTATCAGTAAATGCGGGCTCTATCTCTATCAGATTTATTCAGACCTGACGTTTAAGAGCTACCGAGTCGCAGTCAGGGTACTTTGGGCAACGATAACAATCAGTCCATATCTTGAGAGGTAATTCCTCTTTGTCTCTCAGATAGAAGCCTTGTTTTAAAAAGAAATCAGGTGTTTGTGCCAAACAAAATACCGAGTTTATTCCCAGTTGACGGGCTTCATCAATGCAGGCCTTGATGAGTAGTGTTGCGACACCATGATTTTGATTGCTCTCGTTGACAGCCAGGGAACGTATCTCAGCCAAATCAAGCCAGTTTATGTGGAGGGCTACGCATCCAATGACCTGTCCTTTTTCATTGGCAATATAGTATTCCCTGATTCCCTCATAGATATCGCTAAGGGCACGGGCCAGCATACAGCCCTGTCCTGCGAAGTAATTAATTAACTGTTGTATTGCGACGGCATCGTTGATACCTGCCTTTATGATTTTCATATCGCTCCCTTTATCTGTAATTTGTCCCATAAAGATTGATAGAAATGTTCTGGAGGCTGGAATCTCAGGAAGTGAGTTACCAGAGAACTGAGACTAATGGTGATACTTTGCTCATCGTGTAATGGTATTTCGATTTGTCCGTCAAGGATTAGTTCAGCTCTGTCCCCACTGCTCAGTTTTAGCTTAATGACGTTCTCAGCAGCAAGTACAAGGGCATTGTTTGGTGCCAGGTGACAACAAATTGGTTTAAGTACGAATTCCCTTGACTGTGGATTGAGAATAGGACCGCCTGCAGAAAGGGAGTAACCGGTACTGCCAGTGGATGTAGCAATAATAATGCCATCTGCACGATAGGTAGTGAGTTCTGCATCATCTATGCAAACTTTGATATTAATCAGTCGTGGAGTACTGCCCCGTATTACTACGTCATTCAAAGTGTGGAAGACTCGCTTGCCTAGCCTGGTTTCAAGCATAGCTCTCTGTTCAATCCAGCCCTTTCCTTCAAGCAAATCGGATAGCTTGTTTGTTATTTCGTTGCTACTGAGTTCGGTGATGAACCCCAATAGACCAAGTTTTATTCCCAGGATTGGTATTCCTGTGGTGGAAACAAGGCGTGCAACTCTCAATAAGGTACCATCACCACCAATGCTGAGAATTAGATGCGTACCAGTGCACTGTGACTTGGTCTCTTCCTCTTCCTGTGTCGAGCATTGCCATACAGATATTCCCTGTGAAGATAGAAGTTCATAGAGCTGGTTGGCAAGAGCATGTGTTTTCTTACGAAACGGATGGAAAAGAATACCAACCTTTCTTATTGGCAGGGCGAGCCCTGATTGATTAGCTGCTTTCTCTGTTAACATATACGTGGTAATAACTCTCCTGACATCATATCTACAATTCTAGAAGCGCCCAGTTTGGTTCTCATTATCACTTTACCAGGGTAAGTACTTGTTACCTCGCCAATAATTCGTGCTTCCTTTCCATAGCAGTTTTGTTGCATAAGCGCCAAGATATTATCAGCGCTAGTGGCTGATACTACGGCAACTAGCTTTCCTTCATTGGCGATATTAATAGGGTCTAAACCTAGAAGTTCACAGGCTGCTTTAACCTCTTCCTTTATTGGTATTGACTCTTCTTCTATGCTAATACCAATATTGTGTGACTGTTGGGTGAACTCATTAAGTGTGCCTGATAGGCCTCCTCTAGTAGGGTCACGCAGGCAATGAATCACTGTCGGGTTCTCCATTAATCCAGCTACCAGTTTATTTAAAGGGGCGCAATCGCTTTGCACTGGTACATCGAATTTCAGTCCCTCCCGTTGGCTCATTATAGCGATACCGTGATCTCCAATACTACCACTTAGGATTACTTTGTCACCTGCCATGGCGTTAGACCCAGAGATGTTACATTCAGGTGGAATTATACCTATTCCAGAGGTATTGATAAACAGTTTATCGGCCTTGCCACGGTTAACCACTTTGGTGTCACCGGTAACAATACTTACTCCAGCTTCATCGGAGCTGCTTTTTATTGACATAACTATGCGCTCAAGGTCTTTCAGAGGGAATCCTTCCTCGATAATTATGGATAGGCTCAGATACAATGGCCTGGCACCGCTCATTGAGATGTCGTTTACCGTGCCACAGATAGCCAGTTTCCCTATATCGCCACCAGGAAAGAAGATGGGGTTAACCACATAACTGTCGGTACTAAAGGCAACATGTCCATCAATCCTAAAAATGGAAGAGTCATCCAGTTTGTTTAACATGGGATTACCAAGCAGTGGAAGTATTTGTTTCTCGATCAGGTTATGACTCAATTTACCACCACTACCATGAGCAAGGAGTATATGACTATTCATTTTCTATCCTATAGCGAAAATATGCAGAGCATGCTCCTTCATTTGAGACCATACAAGGACCGGCTGGTGATTCTGGGGTACAGACTTTTCCATAGAGTAGGCAGTCAGTTGGTTTGGCTGCGCCGCGAATAACATCTCCACAAAGGCAACCTACAGGTTCTCTCACTGGTTTTAGGGTTACTTGAAAGGCTATATCGGCATCAAAGTGTTGATAAACAGACTTGAGCTTAAAACCACTTTTGGGGATAACTCCGATTCCTCGCCAATCAGCATCTGCAACAGCGAAAGCTGACGCTATAACTTCCAGTGCTTTTTTATTACCTTCTGGCTTCACTGCTCGGCGGTATGCTATTTCTACATGGGGTATGTTTTTCTCACTCTGTTTTACCAGCTTATCTATGCATAGTAGTATATCGATTGGTTCGAAGCCTGAGATGACACAACCAACCCCATAATCCTGGGGAATAAATTCATACGGTTCGGAGCCAATGATAGCGCTGACATGTCCTGGACCAATGATGCCATCTAATCGCATTTCTCCTTTTTTTAGTAAAGCCTTTATTACAGGTGGAGTACGCTTAAGCAATGAAAGGACGTAGTAATTTACTATTCCTTCCTGGTATGCCTGGATAATAGATGCGGCGATAGTTGGGGCGGTTGTCTCAAATCCAATACCAATAAGGATAACTGGTTTCTGAGGGTTGTTTCTGGCTAATTCGACTGCATCCATAGCAGAGTAGATAACACGTACATCAGCTCCTTCAGCCTTAACCTGTTGTAAACTCGAGTAGCTACCAGGAACCCTTATCATGTCTCCAAAAGTAGCAACAATGACACCATCAATTTGTGCCAATGCAATGACCTTGTCAATATCTGCATGGGAGGTGACACATACGGGGCAGCCAGGACCGGAACGCAGTTCCACTGTTTGGGGTAGTATCTCACGGATACCATATCTCATGATAGAGTGCGTATGACCACCACAAAATTCCATGATATTGATTTGTTTACTGGAATTAGTAGCAATACTAGTAGTTAATATATCAGCCAGCTTTCTGTCTTGGTATTCGTCAATAAACTTCACTGATGCCTTGCTATTTCATTTAGAAGATCCAGTGTTTCATTTGCTTCAGCTTCATCTATAACACTAATAGCATAACCAGTGTGAAGTAACACATAATCACCTTCTTTAGCCTCGGGGGTTAGAATGATACTGACTTTACGCTTGACTCCTGCGATTTCTGTGAGGGCCTCATTCCCTTCTATTGAAACGATTCTTACTGGAACTGCTAAACACATAGTTCAATTATTTTAGCTGATGTGATAGTACAATACAAATAAACATATTCAGTAACAGGAATAGAGGAACTGTCTTTTTTCTGTTTACTACGTATAGATTCTTTCTATCCTCGCTTGAGGTTACATTAATTAACGTTAGACATTTCTTGTTGTGTAAACCTGTAGAAAAGCCAGAGTATGCTAATGTCATGAATATGGTTGGTTCGTGTTTAGCCTGTAAAATATTTATTTTGTTATTATATCTATAAAAAATACTTGTTTACGGAAATATAAAGGAGTAAAATTCTAGTAGTAAATTTGTCGGTTATGTTAAGAGGTAGAAATGTTACTAAATTCTCTAGAGAATTAATAGTAATTTTTTTTGAAACAATGAAAGGCATTGATAAAGAATGAGTGAAAAGTCAAAAAAACTGGGAAAGCTGATAAAGGCAATATGGATTTTTAACTGGTTCAATTCATGTGGTTTTGCTGAACTTATTCCATTGGTGGGGTCAAGATGGGATATGGAAAGGTTTGGCATGATAGTGGTAGGGAATCCGAGACATGCTGATGTGCTATTTATTGCGGGATATCAGACAATTAAATCAATAAAGAGGGCCAGGCTAGTGTATGAGCAGATGGCGGAACCTAGAGTAGTATTGGCTCTTGGGTCTTGTACTATAACTGGTGGCATGTACTGGGACTCATACAACACAATAAAGAAGCTCAGTGACTATATCCCTGTGAATATGTATGTTCCTGGTTGTCCACCGAGGCCGGAAGCCGTTTTCGAAGCTTGCGGTAAAATATTTCAACATGTAAAGGAGATGGACTAAAGTGGAAGTAGTTGAGGAGGAGAGAATAGTCAAGGATATAAAGGCAAAATTTAATATAGCAGGTGAAGTAAAGAGAAAGCGGAGAATTAGAATAACAGTAGAAAAAGAAGATTTGTTGAAAGTTTCAAAGTGGGTTAAAGAGCAGGGTTTTGAACACATGTCGGCTATTTCGGTAGTGGATTGGTTGGAAACAGGAATATACGAGATAACTTATCATGTGTGGTCAATAAAAGATAATATTCTGATAACTATTAAAACCAGTATTGGCAGACAGGAGCCTGTCATTGATTCGGTAATTTCCGTGTGGGATAGAAGCGCTGGGATTCATGAAAGAGAGCTGCACGAGCTCTTTGGTGTTAATTTCGATGGAAACCCAGATTTGGCACAGTTATTTCTGGAGGATTGGGAAGGGCCACCTCCGTTTAGGAAAGATTTTAATTGGAGAGAATATACCAGGGAAAAGTACTATGACTCGGAAAATGCGAGGGAACATGTTTACTACGAATGAATTAATTGAACCAGCAGTCGATACAGATTACGAC
>CAYPSP010000033.1:0-9292 GCA_964413335.1 uncultured Dehalococcoidales bacterium | reverse complement strand
TGCAGGCACTACTACACTTATACTTTTATGTTTATACATTAATAACTTATCTTTTTGTCAGTTATTAGCATATATTAATGCATTTACTGATATACATAAACATTTTATGCTCATTATAATTACATTTATTATATTTAACTGTCAAATAATCACAAATAGATTACAATTGTAACAATCTATTAATCTTAATATTAATTGTATCGACGCAAGACAATATCTACTAACCTATTTAAACTGTTATATCAGCTATATCATCATTAAATAATAGTTTATTCAAGTATTCCGCCATTAATTATAATAATATAATGAGTTTACTTCCCCATCTGTAGGAATAACAGATAATAAAACTGACAGGATGAAGTAAATGACTTGCTTACATCGTATTGAATAATTAACCACAATAATACTCTCTACTCCAAACTCTTCTATCAGCAGATATACTCAGGAAATCTCTCCATCCCTTTTATATTTCCTAACAAATTTCTCTATCCAAAGTTTTACCCTGAACACCTCGCTCAAGATTATCCAGCTTGAATACGAATACAGATTTGAGCGATAATATACAATATGGTTGATAGAGTAATAAATGTTGTTTTACTGGGTTCAACCGGCTCTATAGGACAGCAGACACTAGAAGTTATTCGCACACTGAGCCCTGCATTTAGAATAACAGGCCTCGCCGCAGGCAGAAATATCAAACTTCTGAAAGAACAGATTGAAGAGTTCAAACCAGCGATGGTTTATTCGCAGGCAAAGCTCGACCAAGAATTAAGCAGCAAATATGTTTCTATGGAGCAGATGGCCAGTGACAACGAAGCAGATATAATTGTGGTGGCAACTTCAGGGAAAGCAGGATTATCACCCACTTTGGCAGCCCTGAAAGCTGGTAAAACTGTTGCCCTTGCCAGCAAAGAAGTGCTGGTTATGGCAGGAACACTTGTCATGGAAGAAGCCAGGCGCTATCATGCTCAGCTTAATTCTATAGATTCTGAGCATAGCGCTATATGGCAATGCCTCAGGGGAGAGGAAAGTAAGCCACGAAAGATTTTTCTGACTGCCTCCGGTGGCCCTTTCTATCATTATTCGAACACACAACTAGGCACAGTAACAGTGGAAGAAGCCCTCCACCATCCAGTGTGGAATATGGGCACAAAGATAAGCATCGATTCGGCAACTCTTATGAACAAAGGATTGGAAGCTATCGAAGCTCACTGGCTGTTTAATGTTCCCTTTGAAAATATTGAACTGCTGTTCCATCCACAATGTATAGTCCATTCCATGGTTGAATTTAATGATGGTTCGATAAAAGCGCAGATGGGTTTTCCAGATATGCGTATGCCCATTCAATATGCCCTTTCCTATCCACTACGATTGCCTAATCCGACGATACTGCCCTTTGATTTTACTGGCCTGTCTCCTCTAACATTTGAACCTATTGATACTAACAAGTTCCCCTGCCTTAAGCTTGCCCTTGAAGCTGGTGCGCGAGGAGGAACATACCCAACTGTGCTTTGCGCCGCAGATGAAGTGGCAGTTGAACTTTTCCTCTCCAGACAAATTGACTTTATCGATATCGCCACACTAATAGAAGAAACCCTGCAACGGCACCAGGTAATTAACAATCCCGGTATAGATGATATCCTGCAGGTTGATTTATGGGCAAGGGACTTCGTACAACAACTCCGTCTTCGTCGCTCTACAAAGTATATACAAAAAGAATAAACTATCATCGGTGGAGTAAAATATGAATATAGCATTAATTATTGCCTCTTTTATCGTAATTTTGTTCGTGGTGGCTTCTGTGCACGAATTAGGCCACTTCATCACTGCTAAACGCGCTGGCGTCCATGTGGAAGAATTCGGACTGGGTTTTCCACCTCGAATATTTGGAATCAAGAGGGGAGAGACAACATATTCTCTTAACGTTATCCCTGTGGGCGCTTTTGTTAAGAGTGTTGGTGAAAACGACCCAACAGTTCCCCGAAGCCTTGCCAGTATTGGTACATGGCAAAGATTATGGATTTACGCTGCTGGCCCACTGGTAAATATACTTCTGGCTTTTTTCTTGCTGAGCTTATTCTTTTCACTCCCGACTGATGTACTACGTGGCGATGGAGTCATGGTTTATAGCGTGCTAAAAGATTCCCCAGCAGATATAGCTGGAATAGAATCAGGAAATATATTGCTGAGCATTGATGGAGAGACTGTACATAATTCCAACGAAGTGCAAAATGCGGTTAATTTGTGTGAAGATAAATTGAACTGTGAGAAAAACATTAGCATACAGCAAGACGATGAGATATCCCAACTAATATTAACACCACATTTTAATCCCGATTATGATAGGCATACAATAGGTGTTTTCCTGTGCTGGAATATCGTTGATGCAGTAGAAAACGGTTCATCAGCAGATGTAGCTGGCGTTATGGCAGGTGATAGTCTGCTGAGCGTTAATAGCCAGCCTGTATATAGTACAGAGACCATATCTGACATATTAAACTCCACTGAGCTCACTGAGGAAATGGAATTGGTTTTTCTCAGGCAACAGGAAGTAGTATTGGTTACTCTGCCTGCTGCTACAGTGGCAAACCAGGGCACATCAGCTGCAGACGATGAACTGAGTCAGAGTAATCTACTGGGAGCAGATTTACGCTGGGTCGAAGATGTCCATATCGAACAGGAACGGATTTCCATATTTGAAGCAACTCGACAGGGAGCTGAATATATCATCCACGTACCAGAGATGATTGCAGCAGCTGTCCCTGCAATGAGTGAAGACCCCAATAAAGCTGCGCTTGTCGGGCCGATAGGTGCGGGACAATTGACTGTCGAGATTGTGAAGTCAGCCGGCTTTAATTATATTCTGTTTATGGCAGGACTAATTAGTCTGGGAATAGGTTTATTTAATTTTATACCTATTCCACCATTAGATGGTGGAGGTATGCTGGTTGCGCTTATAGAAAGCATCCGCCGCGGTAAACGCCTGACCCAGCACGCTATGCGCATAGCCTACACCTCAGGTACTGTTCTTTTAATAGCTCTCATGGTGTTAATAACCTATAATGATATTTTGCGTTTGATAAATGGTGGAGGTTTTGGCTTATGAAACGCCGCCTTTCTACACCTCTCCAATTGGGTAACGTAACAATTGGCGGTAGCGCTCCTATAGTGGTCCAATCCATGACCACCACCGATACTCGTGATAGCAAAACGACAATAAATCAAATCAGGGAACTTGAGGATTGTGGTTGTGAAATTGTGCGAGTAGCGGTTCCAGACAACGATGCAGCGAAGGCTATCACTGCTATAAAGAAAGGTATCACAATACCTGTTATTGCTGATATTCACTTTGACTATCGCCTTGCCGTCGCTGCTTTAGAGGCTGGTTCTGATGGACTTCGCCTTAATCCCGGTAATATGCAAAGTAAAGAGGGCCTTCGCAAAGTGGTTACAATGGCTAAAGAGCGCGAAATCCCCATACGCACAGGAGTTAACGCCGGCAGTATTCCTGCAGAATTTGAACCAGACACCCCTCAATCGGACCGAATGGTGCATATGGCTATGAAGCAGGTCAGGCTTATAGAAGACATGGATTTCAATCTAATTAAAATTGCACTCAAAGCCTTCGATGTCCCTACTACAATCGTGGCTTATCAAAAGATTTCCGATATGATTCCTTATCCATTGCATATAGGTATTACAGAAGCTGGTCCGCTCATGTCTGGTACTATTCGTAGCGCCGTTGGCATCGGCATACTGCTATATCATGGTATTGGAGATACCTTACGCGTTTCACTTAGTGCCCATCCCTGCAAGGAAGTTAAGGCTGCATACGAAATTCTAAAAAGCCTTGGACTTCGCCAGCATGGACCAATTATGGTTAGCTGCCCTTCCTGCGGCCGTGCTGAAATCGATGTCCTTGCCCTGGATGAAGTTGTAAACAAATACCTTGAAGGAATTGATAAACCTATCAAGGTAGCGGTCATGGGCTGTATTGTTAATGGCCCGGGAGAAGCTAGAGATGCCGATGTTGGTATTGCTGGCGGTAAAGGCAAAGGTATCATATTTAAAAAAGGCAAAATAGTTAAAACATGTGCTGAGAAAGATTTATTAGAGGCTCTGAAGACAGAGATAGATTTGTTTTAATAAAGAGGAGTAATTTATGCGGTATTCAAAATTATTTGGAAAGACTTTAAGAGAACTACCGGCGGAGGCAGAGAGTGCAAGCCATCAGTTATTACTTAGAGCAGGGATGATTTCTCAACTAGCTGCCGGAGTCTACTCCTATTTGCCCCTGGGATGGAGGGTACTAAAAAAAATAGAACAGTTAATCAGAGAGGAGATTAACAATGCTGATGGCCAGGAGTTAATGTTGCCAGTTCTTCAGCCACTTGAGCTATGGCAAAAGTCAGGCCGAGATGCTTCTTTTGGACAATCTCTATTTGTCCTGACTGACCGTAAAGAACATCAACTGGCACTTGGTCCTACACATGAAGAAGTTATTACCGATCTTGCCCATAAAAATGTGCAGAGTTACCGTGACCTTCCCCTACTTCTCTATCAGATACAAACAAAATTTCGCGATGAACCCCGATCGCGTGGCGGGCTATTACGCGTTCGCGAATTTATTATGAAAGACCTCTATAGCTTTGATATTGATGAAGCTGGACTGGATAATAACTATCAAAGAATAGCCCAGGCTTATAAAAACATCTATGCGCGCCTCAGCTTACCTGCTTTGATGGTAGAAGCTGATAGCGGTGCTATAGGAGGTAAGGCATCTCATGAGTTCATGGTCCTTACCGAATCAGGTGAAGACGAGATACTGCGTTGCCCCGAGTGTGGCTATGCCTCCAATACCGAAAAGGCACAGAGCACCAAATCAAAGATGCCAGAGGAAATTCCTCTAGCTCTGACAGAAGTTTCCACACCAGAGATGAAAACTATCGAAGGTGTAGCTAACTTCCTTAAACTGCCCACAGCTAAAACTATTAAAGCCGTTTTCTATTCCGCTGATGGTGAATTTATCTTTGTCATTATCCGTGGAGATTTGGAAGTAAATGAAACAAAATTGAAGAACAAGTTGAAATGTTCAGACCTGCACCTTGCCACTGAAGATGAAGTTAATAGTGCTGACATTATAGCCGGTTTTGCTTCACCTGTAGGTATCAAAGGAGTTAAAGTCGTTGCTGACGATTCAGTTACATCAGGTGCAAATTATGTCGTCGGGGCAAACAAGCCAGGTTATCATTTTATTAATGCTAATTATCAAAGGGATTTTAAAGCAGACCTTATAGCTGATATTACTTTAGTCCATGATGGAGACAGTTGCCCTAATTGCAAAGGTAAATTATCTTCTGTTCGTGGTATTGAGGTTGGGCATATATTTAAGTTGGGCACATTCATGAGTGAAAAAATGGGCGCTTTTTTCCTGGATGCAGAAGGGGTATCCAGGCCAATAGTAATGGGCTGTTACGGTATTGGACTGGGACGTCTCATGGCTGCGGAGGTAGAACAAAACCATGACGATAAAGGCATAATATGGCCTCTCTCCATTGCACCTTACCAGATATATCTGTGCCCGCTATCACTGGATAAAGGCGATGTTTTATCTGTAAGCGAAAGCATTTATAACAACTTGCAGGAAGTAGGTATTGAAGTTCTATATGATGATCGTGATATATCTGCTGGTATTAAATTCAACGATGCTGACCTCCTCGGAATCCCATTGCGGTTGACTGTCAGTCCACGCACATTAAAAAACCAGACTATAGAATTGAAATGGCGGACAGATAAAGAAAGCCAGTTTTTATCATTGAAAGATGCCGTCGATGATATTAAGAAACAGTTAGTTGAGAAATTAGCTTCTTAATGTAGCTCCTAATTTATTTTGTAGTGTATATAGCATTTTCTTTTCAGTTCTATCTACTTCTTTATCTGTTAAGGTGTGCTCAAGAGACTGATAGACAATTCTTACTGCAAATGATTTCTTTCCCTCAGCTACCTGCTCTCCTGTATAGACATCAAAAAGAACCGTCTTCTTGACTAGAGGAAAGGTGCATATTATGTCATCCACCTGCTGGAATTTAATCTTGTTGTTTAGTACTAATGCTATATCCCTGGTCATGTCAGGATACCGTGCGATAGACTGATAGTTATTTATCCCCTTTATCTTACTCCATAGCTTTTCCAGGTCCATTTCAATGATACAAACTGTTCCCGAAAGCTCGAAGTATTGGTTCACCCTGGGGTGCACATCACCTACTACACCGATTTTATCTCCATCTATAAAGATATCGGCACATCTTCCAGGAAATAAACCTTCCTCCTCGCTTAGACTGAATACTGCTTTTAGTCCCAGATGAGAAAATACTTTCTCCACTACACCTTTAGCATCAAAAAATCCTAATGTTTCTTTACTCCCCTGCCAGCCTAATTCTGACTTGGAACCACAAAGTACAGCACACAGCATTTGCTTTTCGTGCGGTAATTCCCTTCTGCTTTGAATGGTTTTACTCCCAAGATTCTCATTATTTTTATTGAGTGCGCTAATTACTACATCCGTTCGCTGCTGTGCTAGAAATACCTTGCCTACCTCAAATAGTTTAATACCAGATTGCTCATACTTTTGATTGCTAGCCAGTGTAGTAAATATATTAGGGCGAAGACTCGTTCTTAGGTATTCCTGTTCCTTCGACATGGGATTTAATACTTTTAATGGCATGACTTTTAACTCATGCTTCGGAGACACGTCCTGTAATTTCGCCAAACTTGTCAAAGAATAAGTAAGTATTTCCTGGAAACCACAACTGATAAAAATATTCCGTAGCTCTTTTTTGAATCGATTTTGCAGCGAAGGTATCTGCTTGGGCAAAGTAGAACTAAGTCGAGTCATAGGAACCTTGTCATAACCTATGATTCGTATCACCTCTTCTACCAGATCAGCAGGACATCCTATATCACCACGCCAATAAGGAGCAATTACTGAGAGCTGTGAAGTGTTGCCTTCTCTTTGGCATTCGAAACCCAGTAGCTTAAGTACCTTGCTTATCTTTTTCACGCTTACCATTAAACCTGAAAGTCTCTTGACCTCTCTGGCTGATATTGAGATAGATTCAGCTTTCCTCTTGCCAGGATATACATCTATTACGCCTTTTGCCACTCGACCATCAGCCAGTTCCTGTAACAATTGAGTAGCTCTTTTCAGTGCCGTTAACGACAATTCTGCACTAATTCCTTTATCAAAGCGTAAAGAAGCTTCACTTTGTAAACCTACTTTCTTCGTGCCTCTGCGAATGACAGAGCGATTAAAATTCGCTGATTCCAGAAGTATTGTGGTGGTATTATCAGTGACTTCAGCATCCAGCCCTCCCATGACTCCAGCGATAGCTACAGGTTTTTTAGCATCTGCAATAACCAGCATATCCTGTGAGAGAACTCTTTCTATTCCATCTAACGTTGTTATACCCTCATCATATTCAGCCTTGCGGACGATAATTTTATGCCCTTCAATCTTGTGATAATCAAATGCGTGTAGCGGTTGTCCATATTCAAGCATCACATAATTGGTGATATCAACAATATTATTGATAGGCCTCATCCCATAGCTGATAAGATATTGCTGCATCCATTCAGGAGAAGGCCCCTGTTTGACTCCAGCAATTAAACTGGCACAATATCTTGAGCAGGAATTATCATCAACTATTTCAACGGATACTGCGGAATCTATTACCTTCTCCGTTTCTTTGTAGTTTATTTCTGGCAAGTGTAATTTTTTTTCAGTAAGAGCAGCTATCTCTCTGGCTATTCCAATAACGCACATGCAGTCTGGACGGTTTGGGGTTACCTCAAAATTAAATATCACATCACCTAGATATTCTGAAAGAGATGTGCCAACCGGAGCTGTCGAAGGCAGAACCAGGATTTCTTCATGTCTATCAGAGATGCCCAGTTCTTTCTCTGAGCAAACCATACCACAGGAAACAATCCCTCGTATTTTGGCTTCCTTTAAAATCGCTGTTTTTCCTGAATGTCCATCTATTAGCTGAGCCCCAACATATGCAAAAGCTACTTTCTGCCTTGGGCTAATATTTGGAGCCCCACAAACCACCGTAAATTGCTTTGATTCAATATTAACAGTGGCCAATTTAAGCCTGTCGGCATCAGGATGAGGAACTACATCAATTACCTCTCCGACAACTATATTATCCCATGTACTACCTATTACATTTAACGCATCTACTTCCAGTCCTGCCATAGTCAACTTATCAGCTATGTTCTCAGAACTGATGTCAATATCAACGTAATTTTTTAGCCAATTAAGCGAAATTTTCATACTATCCGCACCTGATAAGTTAAAATTGTTTTAGAAACCTGAGGTCATTACTGTAGAAAAGACGAATATCCTCAATGCCTTTTTGTAAAATAGGTATCCTCTCAACTCCCAAACCAAAGGCGAATCCACTATAAATTTCAGGGTCTATATTTACCCGTTTAAGCACATTAGGGTGAACCATTCCAGCTCCCAATATCTCTAACCATCCTGAATATCCACACAGCCGACAACCGCTGCCATGACATGCCAGACACTCTATAGCTACCTCTACGCCAGGTTCAACAAAAGGAAAATAATCGCAACGAAAACGAACATTACGTTGTTCACCGAAAAGCAATCTGCAAAATTCAAATAGAGTACCTTTCAAATCAGCCAGTGTTATGTTTTTATCAACAGCTAAGCCTTCTATTTGATAAAACATAGATTCATGGGTGGCATCAGTTGCTTCGTAGCGATAAGTTCTCCCCGGTACAATAACTCTTATGGGCGGTTGTTCTTTCTCCATGACACGTATTTGCACAGGAGATGTGTGTGTACGTAGTAGCCTTGCCTTTTCATCAGTCTCATTATTGTCTATCCAAAAAGTGTCAAACATGTCCCGAGCAGGATGGTCTTTGGGAATATTCAGCGCATCGAAATTATAACTATCCCATTCTACTTCAGGCCCTTCAACTACCTGAAACCCCATGTTCTGGAATATGCTGCAAATACTTTCTTTTACCTGGGTAGTTGGATGTAGCCGCCCCATAGAAACCATATTTCCAGGCAAGGTAACATCAAGACTACCTTCCTCTGTAGAAGAGATAATGGCTGCTTCTTCCAGGAATTTCTTTTTCTCCGCCAAACCTGACTCTAATATGCTTTTAAACTGATTAGCCTTAGCTCCCACTTCTTTTCGATCTTCTAAGTCCAGTTTCGCTAAGGACCTCAGTATAGTTGTCAGTTCACTCTTTTTCC
>CAYPSP010000032.1:3172-9547 GCA_964413335.1 uncultured Dehalococcoidales bacterium | reverse complement strand
TTCAATTGACAAGAACGTTGCGATTATGGGGGTGGTAAAGGCCAATGCCTATGGACATGATGCTATTGAGGTAGCCCCTCTCTTGCTACAAAACGGGGTATCCTACCTGGCAGTAGCCAGGCTGGATGAGGGCATAGCCCTGCGCATGAGTAATATTACAGCCACCATTTTTATTCTGGGGCTTACTCCCAGGGAGAATATGGAATCATTACTACTTTATAATCTTTCCTCCGCGGTTTGTGACATTGAAGATATTGAGTATCTATCTCAGTTAGCAGTAAAAAGAAACAGGGTAGCCAAGGTTCACATTAAGGTAGATACAGGGCTGGGGAGAATAGGAATCTCTCCCGAGAATGCATTAGCTTTTATACGCAGGGTACAAAAAATGAGAAACATCCAGATAGAGGGAATATTTACGCACTTTGCTGTCGCAGATGAACAGGATAAAAGCTATACTGAGGAGCAGTTCAGGGAATTTACCCTTTTACTGAAGAGCATTGACGAGGCAGGGATAAAAATACCATTGAAGCACGTGGCGAATAGTGCTACCGTACTTGATTTACCCCACATGTCGCTGGATATGGTACGGCTGGGAATTATACTTTTCGGGCTGTATCCATCTGCCGCGGTTAAAAGGTCTATAGAAGTTACCCCAACCCTGAAGTTCAAATCCAGGATTGTTCATTTGAAAAAGGTCCCGGCAGGGAGAAGTATCAGTTATGGTAGAACCTATACCACCACCTCCGATACTATTATAGCTACGCTACCTGTTGGCTATGGTGATGGATACTCTCGCCTTCTATCCAATAATGCTGAAGTTATAGTCAAGGGCAGAGCAGCTCCGGTAATAGGAAGGGTTTGCATGGACCAGACAATGATAGATGTTAGCCATATTCCTGATATTGAGACAGGCGAGGAGGTAACGCTCTGGGGAGGACAACAAATATACGAGTCTGCCAAGCGAATGCAGACTATTGTGAATGAGGTTGTCTGTATGGCCGATAAAAAAAGGGTCCCCAAACTTTTTATCAAGAATGGGAGACCCTTTAAAATCAAGTCTATGCTAGGAGAAATAGTCCTCTAAGATAAAGACTTCTTTTTTATCTTTTATTTACCGGTAGCAGAAAAGGCCTGTCAATAACTACGGCTTTTACCTCTCTGTTTCTGATGACAACACCCAGTTCAGTGCCATTCTCTGTATAAGGCAGGTCAATTATTGCTATTGCGCATACCTTCTCTAAAGAGGGGCAGTAATTACCAGAGGTAATATATCCCACCTTTTTCCCGTCTTTTCTCACTTCCATTTTATTTCTGGGGATACCACCTTTAGGGACAGAAAGGCCAACAAGTTTCCGGCTAATGCCTTTTTCTTTTATTTTCAGAAGTGCATCCCGGGCAATGAAGTTACCCTTATCGAATTTCACAGTCCAGCCCTGCCCTGTTTGCAATGGACTTATTGTCTCATCAATTTCATTACCATAAAGCCAGTAACAAACCTCAAACCTTGTCGTATCTCTTGCACCCAACCCGCAGGGTTTTATTCCAAATTTCTGTCCTTTTTCAAGGATGCCACGCCATATAGCAGCAGTATCTTCTGCCGCAGGGAATATTTCGAAGCCATCTTCTCCGGTATAACCGGTGTGAGAAATCAGTATCTTCTTGCCAAATAGCTCAGCATACATGAATTTAAAGCGCTTGAGTTCTTTAATCGAAACCTTGCCTTTTACCAACGGCGTTAATAACTCTTCCGCAAGTGGTCCCTGTACCGCTACTTCTCCATAATCTTTACTCTTGTTAGTAATATCCACAGAGAAGTTACCCTTCTGCTTACAAATCCAATCGAAATCCTTTATGGAATAATCTGGAGAAGCATTGACCACGAGTAAAATAAAATCATCCTCTACCTTGTAAACAAAAATGTCGTCTACTTGTCCCCCATCGGGATAGCAAAGTTGAGTATATTTAATGTCTCCATTTTTCATTGGGGATATTGAGTTAGGCACAAAGTAATCAGTGAAAGCAAGCGCATCTTTACCACGTAACTCAATTTCTCCCATATGTGATACATCAAAAATTCCTACCTTCTTCCTGACGGCAAAATGCTCCTCTATGATACCTGTGTACTGTACAGGCATATCAAAACCGTCAAACGGTATCATCTTGGCTTTTAGCTTCAGGTGCTCTTCATGAAGAGGCGTTAGTAATAAATCTTCCATATTTTCCTCCTATTTAGAAATCAATGTTTGCTTCTGTATAACCCAGTTCATCTTTTATTTTTAACTCGTCATCGTAATGAAGGATTGCCCTCTTTGCTGCCAGCACATCGTCTGCTCTCTTAATTCGCGTATTATGTGGTGCAGTTAACAGCAGGTCAGGGTCCGTCTTTGCTTCAGCAGCAATTTTTATCATGGCATCAATAAAGGCATCAATAGTTTCCTTACTTTCTGACTCTGGTGGTTCTACCATCAGGGTCTCCTCGGCATAAGGTTCAAAATGGGGGAAGTAAATTGTAGGCGGATGGAAACCATAGTCCATCAATCTCTTAGCGATGTCCAAGGTTTTAATACCATATTCCTTATAGTCCCTGCCGGTGAGAGTGCATTCATGACCACAATAGCCATCATACGCAGGTCGGTAATACTTCTTTAACCTGGCAAGAACGTAATTGGCATTAATGACACTCGCCCGCGTTACTTCAGAAAGGCCATCCGGCCCCATCGAGAGAATCCAGGCATAGCTCTTTAGTAGGACAGTAAAATTGCTCCAGAATGCTCTTATCATACCAATACTTTTAGGCCCGACATCAGACAGGTGATATCTATTGTTTTCAAAAGTGACTATCGGAGTAGGAAGGTATGGAATCAAAGCTTCTTTTACCCCTATCACACCTGCACCCGGCCCACCACCACCATGTGGGGTAGAGAAAGTCTTATGCAGGTTAAGATGCACTATATCAAAGCCTGAATCACCAGGTCGAAAGAGTCCAAAAGAGGCGTTGAGATTGGCGCCATCGTAGTAAAGCAAGCCACCTTTAGCATGTACTATCTTCTGAATTTCAACTATCTTGTGATCGTAGAGACCGACCGTATTGGGATTGGTCAACATAAATCCTGCTGTATCTTCATCCATCAATTCAGTAAGTTGCTGAACGTCAACTGTGCCGTCCTCATTAGATTGTACTTCTACCATTTCGAATCCGCCCATAATGGCAGAAGCAGGGTTAGTTCCATGACCGGAGTCAGGCACTAATATCTTGTGTCTGATATCATTACGGTCGGCAAAGTATTTTCTTACGATAAGGACACCTGTTAATTCACCATGTGCTCCTGCCGCAGGCGCCATAGTATACTGGTCCACTCCTGTAATCTCAGCAAGCAGTTTCCCCAATTCGTACATAATTTGCAGAGAGCCCTGCACTGTCTCTTCCGGTGCTAGTGGATGCGCATAAGCAAAGGAATCCAACGATGCCAGTTTCTCATTTAATTTAGGATTGTATTTCATGGTACAAGAGCCAAGAGGATACATGCCATCATCAATTCCGTAGTTAAATTTAGATAGTTTGGTGAAGTGCCTGACGACATCAACCTCGGAGACTTCGCTTAGCTCCTTTTTGCCCTCTGCCAGAGCATAATCAGGTACACAATCCCCAATATCTATATCATCGAATAAGTCCTTTGGCAGAGAATAACCATCCCTTCCCTTTATACTTTTCTCAAATATCAGTTTCATCTTTACGCTCTCCTTAACTCGAAAGAATATCAGCCGCCCTGTTCAGGTCATCCCTGCTTAACAGTTCAGTCACAGCAAAGAGTAAAACATTCTCCCACTGTGGTCCTTTATAGAACTGCCCGACTGCAAGAGGAGGCATAAAGTTATTCTCCAGTAATTTCTTGTTTACGGTAGACAGGCTATCTTTACTCTTCAATAAAAACTCGTTGTAGAACGGATAAGTGTAAACTTTTTCAAACTTACCAGATTTCAACAGTAGCTTTTCAAGGTAATGAGCAGCCTTCGTATTTAGCAGGGAAAGCTTATTAAGCCCCTCTGTCCCTACCAAAGAGAGATAAATGTCTGCCGCAGTGATATTCAATCCATGGTTAGAGCATATATTCGAAGTAGCTTTTTGTCTTCTAATGTCCTGTTCTCTGGCACGCATCGTCATCACAAAAACACGTTTACCATCACCGTCTACTGTCTCCCCAGCTATCCTGCCGGGAAGTTGTCGCATGTATTGTTTTTTGGCGGCCAGGTAACCGTTGTAAGGACCACCATAGTTCAAGTTCAAGCCGAATGATTGAGCCTCCCCGGCAACGATATCAACTCCCAGCTCTCCAGGCGCTTTCAAAACAGCTAATGACATGCTTTCAGCAATCGAATTTATCAACAGGGTTTTATTACTATCATGAACTATCTCAGATATTCCAGCTATGTCCTCTATTCCACCGAAGAAATTTGGGTTCTGAACAATGACAGAAGCAACATCATCGCCGCTCAGCAATTCTTTTAGTTTTTCAACATCAACCATGGCCTCTTTATGCGGTAACTCTATAATCTCTGTATTGTGTGGAACTGTATATGTCCTGACCGTCTTCCTGTAGTGAGGATGCACCGCCGCTGAAATGATAATTTTATTTTTCTTTGTCAGACGAAGCGACAATAGCGCCGCTTCAGCAGTTGCTGAAGCACCATCATAAATAGATGGTATTACTACATCCATCTTAGTTAACCTGGCCAGGTAGCTCTGGTACTCAAACATCGCCTGTAACGTACCCTGGCTCAACTCAGGCTGATAGGGAGTATAAGCAGTCCAGAACTCCTCCCGCTGAAGTAAAAATTTCTCCGCTTCTGGAATGTAATGCTTGTAAGCCCCTCCCCCAAGGAGAGATTTACAAAGTCGAAAATCATAATTTTTCCGGGCGATTTTTAAAACAGATTCCGTTAACTCTTCTTCAGAGACAGCCTCGGGGATTTGCAATTTCCCCTTAGGACGAATCTTTTCAGGAATGCCTTCCACCAGCTCTTCAAAAGAGGAAACACCAATCTGCTTCAGCATCTCCTGCTGCTGTTCTTCAGTGCTTGGAATATATCTCATACTATACCTCTATGCATCTCGCTGTTTGGAGTGCTCCATATATGCCTTATCATCCATAATATTTTTCAGTTCGCCAGGATTTTCTATCTTTATCTTTACTACCCAACCCTCACCATAAGGGTCAGAATTCATCAGGGAGCTGTCTTCAACTGCCTTTTCATTCACTTCGACTATCTCGCCGGAGATGGGAGAACTAATATCTGATGCTGCCTTGACGGACTCGACAGCCGTGAACTCCTCGCCCTGTTTTACTTTCCTTCCCTTTTCAGATTCCTCAAGATAAACTATGTCTCCCAGTTGATCCTGTGCATAATCGGTAATCCCCACTGTACCGACATCTCCCTCTACCCTCAGCCATTCCTCTGTCTTGGTGTAATAGAGTCCCTCAACGATTTTAACTGTCATATTCCCTCCTGTGAAATATTTTTTTGAGCATAATAAATGGGCTAATTATGAAAATGTTTATCCCTGAAAATGGAAGGATATCCATAGATCTGAATGTTATTCTGATTGTCACATTCTGATCACCATTATATACCCTATAAACTCAAAGCTTATATTATATCAATTTATTTTTCTTAGCAAGCATTTTTCCTGATAATTATATTCATAATCGAATAACGGCCTCTATAAAACTTTAAAAAGAACGTCCGGCTAGTCAGTCATAGGCCAAACGAGTTTTCTCATCTGCTAATGTCAGTTGAAGAATTTCTTTCCATTCTTCTGAAGGCATCCATGTTCCCAGATTCATATGTGTAATATAATATTTCTGAGGAATTGGGTGCGTTCCAATAACCACCTCCAGTCCAAATTTTTCCCTTATAAAATTGCGGAAATACTTTATATACGGACAGGGAGGATAGCCAACAACCAATCCTGTTGCCAGGTGAATAACCTGTGCCCCATTATTTTTCATTTCTTCCGGAGCATGCTCAATATTTTCCCCAAGATTACCACAGCAACTGGCATAGCCAACAAGCTCTATATCTTTCTCTTTGTATATACTGAACGCTCCCTCTCTGTCACGAAGTGCTTTAAAACACTTGCCTCCAGCACAGGTACGGTAACGGTCACAGATAATAATTCCAATTTTGATTTTTTCCTTCACCTTGTTTCCTCCATCGAATTAACTTATTGTCAAAAACATATGAACAAACTTCAAGTTCACTTTCAGTGCTACATTAGGTGGCATTATCATGCTTTGGATATATTTACCATTCCTGAATATCACGCTGCTCCGAATCGGAGCAGAGCATCCTGTAAAACATGACATAATCTATTTT
>CAYPSP010000032.1:0-3072 GCA_964413335.1 uncultured Dehalococcoidales bacterium | reverse complement strand
CACGCTGCTCCGAATCGGAGCAGAGCATCCTGTAAAACATGACATAATCTATTTTTTATATACACGTTACAGGTTTCTTGAGGGGTCAAGAATACAGAGAGTCAAATTCAATTCCTAACCCCTTTTCCTCTGCTACTTCGTATACATGCCACGCTGTTATAACATCCTGGATAGCCAGCCCAGTGGTATCAAATACTGTAATCTCTTTGTCTGATGTCCTTCCTGGCTTTAACCCTACCACAATCTCACTTATTTCAGCGTAGATATCTGATTTCCCTATTATCCCGTTACTCAGCGGCACATTTATCTCTCCACCATGGCTGCCCTGCTCCCAGTCATCTATCACAATCCTGGCACGCTTTAGCAGTTCCGGCTCAAGCTCCTCTTTTCCAGGGGCATCGGCACCTACCGCACTGATAAGCATTCCCTCAGTAATCCATTCACACTTGACTATGGGTTCGCGGCTGGGAGAAACCGTGACTAACAGGTCTGAGCCACGGACAGCTTCTTTAGCACTGGTAAAACTTTTTGCAGTAATAGCAAATTTGTCCTGCAACGATACAGCCAGCTTCTCTGCCTTATCGCTATCTATGTCAAATATCTTGACCGATTCCAGCTTCAGTACCTCTCTTAATGCTTCCACCTGGCGAAATGACTGATACCCTGCTCCAACCACTGCAAGATTTTTGGAATCTTTTCTGGCCAGATATTTAGCAGCGACAGCAGAAGCAGCAGCCGTTCTCATAGCGGTGATATGTGTTCCATCCATGAGACTGATTGGCACACCCGTCTCAGGGTCGAAGAGCATGATAGAAGCCAGTACAGTGGGCAATCCGTGCTTTGACGGGTTATCGGGATGCGCATTGACCAGTTTCACCCCTACCTGATTTAGTTCTTCGAGATAGGCAGGCATTATTCTCAGGTCACCGTTAAACCTGGAAAAGTACAGGTAGCTCTTCGGGGGCATCTGCACCTGATTCCGACCCCTTTCGCCAAACACCTCTTCTACCAGCCGAATGACTTCCGGCATTGACAGAATTTTTTCCACTTCCCGTTTATTCAGTATCCTCACTTTATTTTTTTGCATAAAACTCTCTCCTAATAAAATTGTTCATACTCATAGACAAGTAAATAAAGTATCAGTAATTTCCTATCATTCACCTAGTATATACTTTCAGCCAGCAATATAGGACACACCATTACAACCCTTAAGGTAAGAATCATATTTAGGGGAATTCTCTATCAAAGAAACGATTTTTAGTTTATCCACATCACCAATTATTTTTTCTGTCATTTTTATGCAACATCCTTCCTTATATATATTCAGGTAAACCCCTCGAACTTATTTAGGCTTTAGCAGCCAATTCACCTTATGCTTTACCGATATTTAAAAGACACATAGTCATTACCCCTACTCAAAATATGGATGTTTATCTACTTCCTTTTAGATATCAAGCTTTGTTCTTTCATAAAAAAATGTCTCTGTCTAGAGACAGAGACATCGCCATAATACCTACCAAGCTCCTACCTATTCTTATTCGCAAAAACCCCATTTTCTTTTCTTTACAACCACCCGATAAAGCCCAACCAAAAAGAACAGACACCCTAAATAATGATTACTTTAGATTTGGTATAAAAGGGACTCCTTTTCAGATTTTACGTGCACTCAGCGATATACCCAATACTTATTTTTGTCAATAGCTCCAAATTGATATTAAAAAGTTTTTTAGTATGACAGTAAAAAGACACAAATTATAAAGCATGATCATAATAATAATCGGATAGGGAGCTAATTCCTTCGCTTATCTGGTTAGCTTTCAAGAAATGTGTTTATACATAATATGCTTAGCATCCAAATCAGGGCGGCCCAGCTCCAATACGGGTTTCTAACGGTAAAAAGCAGGGGTAAAAGCAAGATGCAGGTATCTTTCCGCATCCAAAAGAGACTGAAAGCCTGAGGTAAATGAATAGCAGACAGCATGAGAAGTAGAAGCGGCACAAGACTTTTAGAATATACGTCAATACAGGTGCCATTTTCGCCAAATATTGATAGTTATTCTTTCCAATAAAAACATCACGCAGTGCCAGTTTTACTTTAGTGTAAATTTATAGAAAGTGTCCATTGCCTTATTTTATCTGCTTGCAAGATATGGATAGTATTCTTAACAATTGCGGTAAACTATTAATATGGCTAAAAACTATTATGACATTATCATAGTTGGCGCAGGCCCCTCCGGAGCAACACTTGCTTATGAATTAGCAAAGCAGGGTATAGACATCATTGTTCTGGAGAAAGAGAAATTCCCCCGATATAAATGCTGTGCGGGTGGAATTACACATAAAGTATTAAAGCTCCTTGATTTTGATATTTCTGCGGTAATAGAAGAAACCATCTTTGATATCAGATTCTTATATAAGTTTGAGAAATCGTACCTTGGGCATTACGACAAACCATTAATGTATAGCGTATCGCGCGATGTCTTTGACGATTTATTGGTAGAAAGAGCACAACATTATGGAGCCACCTTCCTTGATAGTCAAAGAGTAATAAAAATAGAAATAAATAAGGGCATGGTGGAAGTAACAACCCAAGCTAATACTTATTATTCAGGCCTTATTGCAGGAGCGGATGGTGCCTACAGCACAGTAGCTAAAGAACTGGATATCAAGAGAAAGCTTGACTACATTGTCGGCATAGAAACTGAACTACGAGTGCCCGATTGTGAACTGGACAAATGGGGGAAAAGCGTAGAAATTGAGTTCGGGAGAATCCATGGGGGTATGCCTGGCTATTCCCAAAGCACAATTACCTGTCTGTTGGAGCAGGCTGCCAGTTTTCTGAGGCAAAAAGTCTTAAACGCCACTACGAAAGTTTTCTTGATTACTTAAATCTCAGTAAATACACTCCTCATAGAACAGGTAGCTTACTAATACCTGTCATAAAAGATAAAGTAACCTGTTACGGAGAAAAATTCGTACTCCTCGGAGACGCTGCCGGTTTAGCTGATCCGCTGACTGGAGAAGGTATTTACAATGCAATTTTGAGCGCACAGCTTTGCGTACCGGCAATCA